>NZ_JACAQY010000047.1:0-63522 GCF_013386835.1 Pseudomonas sp. IPO3774 | reverse complement strand
TTACTTTTGCGCTTTTCAAAAGTGACCCGCTGTAAGAGCGGAACCCATAGTCGCCATTACAAAAATAACGGATATGCCCCCGATTCATCGCGCCCACCCCGGCCTGCGCTTCTGCACAAACGCCTGAGTCCCCTCAACCCCTTCCTCACCACAAACTGCCTCGGCAAACCACTCGGCAGCCTGGTCCAACAACGGCCCCAAAACCTGCTCACCACTGGCCAGCAGCAACGCCTTGGTCCGCGCATTAGCCCCCGGAGCACATCGCAAAACCTGCCCCAACACCTCATCCAGCCGCTCCGCCAACGCCTGTGGATCGTGCTCCACAAAATGCACCAACCCCAACCGCAGCGCCTCAACCCCATCAAACCGCGCCGCCGTCAAAGCCAGCCGCCGCGCTTGGGTCAGCCCGATACGCTTCACCACAAACGGAGCAATCTGCGCCGGCAATAACCCAAGGCCGGTCTCCGGCAACCCAAACTGCGCCTGATGATCCGCAATCGCTACATCACTGACACACACCAACCCAAACCCGCCGCCCAGCACGGCACCCTCAAGCACCACAATCACCACCTGCGGCAGCGCCTCCACTTCCTGCAACAGCGTACCGAACGCCCGGTTCAACGCCTGCAAGCCGCCCGCGGCTCCCGCGCGAGCCATGTCCTTCACATCGCCACCGGCCGAAAAATGCCCACCCGCGCCGCTGATAACCAACGCCCGCACGCTCTTGTCCCCAGCCACATCGGCCAGTACCGCACGCAGTTCGTTGACCATTTCCAGGCTCATGGCATTGCGGCTGTCCGGCCGATTGAGGGTCACATGCAGCACCCCGTTATGCGGCTCCAGCAACAACGTGTTCACGACTTTCTCCCCGGCAGGGTGCCCATCAATTTGCAGATGATCCCCAGCATGATCTCGTCCGCCCCACCACCAATCGACACCAGCCGCACATCGCGATAAGCCCGGGCCACCGGGTTGTCCCACATGAACCCCATGCCGCCCCAATATTGCAGGCAACTGTCGCTGACTTCCCGGCCCAGGCGGCCGGCCTTGAGCTTGGCCATGGAGGCCAGGCGCGTCACGTCCTGGCCCTTGATGTACTGCTCGGTGGCCTGGTACACCAGCGCCCGCAGGCATTCGATTTCGGTGGACAGTTCGGCCAGGCGGAAGTGGATCACCTGGTTGTCGATCAGCGCCTTGCCGAAGGTCTTGCGTTCCTTGCAGTAATCGATGGTGCTGTCGATGCAGTACTCCAGGCCCTTGACCATATTGGCCGCGCCGAACAGCCGCTCTTCCTGGAACTGCAGCATCTGCATCATGAATCCCGCACCTTCATGGCCGATGCGGTTGCGCTGGGGGATGCGCACGTCGTCGAAAAACACCTGGGCGGTTTCCGAGCTGTGCATGCCGAGCTTTTCCAGGGGCGGGCTGACGCTGATGCCGGGGGTGTTCATCGGCACCATGATCAGCGACTTGTTGATGTGCGGCTTGTCGTCCGAGGTGTTGGCCAGCAGGCAGATGAAGTCGGCGCTCGGTGAGTTGGTGATCCACATCTTGCTGCCGTTGATCACGTAGTCGGTGCCGTCCTTGCGCGCATGGGTTTTCAGCCCGGCCACGTCGGAGCCGGCGCCGGTTTCCGAAACGCCGATGCAGCCCACCTGTTCGCCGCTGATGGCCGGGCGCAGGAATTCTTCGCGCAATTCATCGGAGCCGAAGCGGGCGAGGGCCGGGGTGCACATGTCGGTCTGCACGCCGATGGACATCGGGATGCCGCCGCAGCGAATGCTGCCGAACTCTTCGGCGGCGACGATCGAGTAGCTGTAGTCGAGGCCCATGCCACCGAATTTTTCCGGCTTGGAAATACCCAGCAAACCGAGGTCGCCGGCCTTGCGGAAGATCTCGTGGATCGGAAAGCGTCCGGCCTTTTCCCACTCATCCACATGCGGGTTGATCTCGCGCTCGACAAAGCCACGGACGGTGCGACGCAGTGCTTCGTGTTCCTGGGTGAAGATCATTTTTATTGTTCTCCCTATGGGGACGCGGAGCGTCCCGGGCTGCATTCCCACGCGGGGCGTGGGAACGATCATCAAAACCGCGCTGCACCAAAGCTGTTGGGCTGTAGTTGCCGCACCTCGGCCTCGTGGCAGATGTCCAGCAGAAACCCGAGCAAGGTCCGTGTATCCCGTGGGTCAATCAGCCCGTCGTCCCACAGGTTCGCGCTGCCATAAAGGGCGGTGGACTGGCTGTCGAGTTTCTGTGCGGTGACCTGTTCGAGCATGTCGAGCACCTTGGGGTCGGGCACCAGGCCGTCTTTCAGTTGCTTGGCTTCGGTGACGATCCGCAGCACCTTGCCCGCCTGGGCGCCGCCCATCACGGCGGTGCGACTGTTGGGCCAGGCGAAGATAAAACGCGGGTCGAGCCCACGGCCGCACATCGCATAGTTGCCGGCACCATAGGAGCCGCCGACGACGATGGTCAGTTTCGGCACCCGGGCATTGGCCACCGCCTGGATCATCTTCGCGCCGTGCTTGATCACGCCTTGCTGTTCCGACTCGGTGCCCACCATGAAGCCGGTGGTGTTGTGGAAGAACAGCAGCGGTGTCTGGCTCTGGTCGCACAGCTGGATAAATTGCGCGGCCTTGCTCGCACCCTTCGGGGTGATCGGCCCGTTGTTGCCGATAAAGCCACAGGCCCGGCCCTGGATATGCAAGTGGCCGCAGACGGTGTGCGGGTCGAACTCGCCCTTGAACTCCAGGAAGTTGGAAGCATCCGCCAACCGCGCGAGGATTTCGCGCACGTCGTAGGGCTTTTTCGGATCGTCGGGGATCAGCCCCAACAGCTCGTCAATCGGGTACAGCGGCTCGCTGTAAGCGCGCTTTGGCACAGGTGGCAAGCGGTCATCCCACGGCAACAGGCTGACAATCTCACGCACGATGCGCACACCGTCAGCGTCGTTTTCCGCCAGGTATTCAGCGGTGCCGGCGGTTTGCGCATGCATCTCGGCGCCGCCCAGTTCTTCATCGGTGGCGACTTCGCCGGTGGCGGCCTTGAGCAGCGGCGGGCCGGCCAGGAACAGCTTGGCCTTGCCACGCACCACCACCACGTAATCCGAAAGCCCCGGCTGATACGCGCCGCCCGCCGTGGCCGAGCCATGCACCACGGTGATTTGCGGCAAGCCCATGGCCGACATCCGCGCCTGGTTGGCGAAGCTGCGGGCGCCTTCGACGAAAATCTCGGCGGCGTAGTTGAGGTTGGCGCCGCCGCTTTCTGCCAGCGTCACCACCGGCAGTTTGTTTTCCATGGCGATCTGTTGCAGGCGCAGGGATTTTTTCAGGCCCGAGGGGGAAATGGTCCCGCCCTTGATCGCGCTGTTGTTGGCCACCACCAGCATGCGCACGCCGCTGACGTAGCCGATGCCGGCGATCAACCCGCCGCCAGCGGCGCTGCCGTCCTTGTCATCGTGCAGTTTGTAGCCGGCCAGGCTCGCCAGTTCGAGGAACGGCGCGCCGGGGTCGAGCAATAAATTCAGGCGTTCCCGTGGCAGCAGTTGCCCGCGCTTGTCGAACCTGGCCTTGGCTTCGGCGGCCTTGCCCAGCAGGTTTTGCTCCAGCTGGCGCAATTGATTGACGCCCGTGAGCATCGCTTCGCGGTTCTGCGCGAATTGCGGGCTGTGGGCGTCGAGTTGCGAGTCGATCACCGGCATGGCTTATTTCTCCTCCTTGAGCACGTCCGGCAAGTAAGCCCGGTGGAAACCATTAAAGGACACGCTCGGCGGTTGCGCCTTGTGCAGCGGCCAGGCGCGGCTGCCCAGGCTGGCGGCGCCGTCGATACGCAAGGTGCTGCCGCTGACGAACGCGGCGGCGGGGCTGAGCAAGAACACAATCGCCGCGCTGACTTCCGATTCGGTGCCGATGCGCTTGAGCGGTACATGCTCGCGCAAGGTCGGGATCACCGCCTTGAATGCGCCTTCGTAGGTGTCCATGCCGCTGGAGGCAATCCAGCCCGGCGCCACGGCGTTGACCCGCACCCCGGCGTAACCCCATTCAACGGCGGCGGTCTTGGTGAGGTTGTCCATGCCCGAACGTGCCGCACCGGAGTGGCCCATGCCGGGCATGCCGCCCCACATGTCGGCGAGCATGTTGACGATGGACCCGCCGTGCTTGCTCATGCTCTGGTTGAACACTTCCCGGGCCATCAGGAAACCGCCCACCAGGTTGGTGCGCAACACGGTTTCAAAGCCCTTCTGGTTGATCGACGCGAGCGGCGAGGGGTACTGGCCGCCGGCGTTGTTCACCAGGCCATGAATCGGGCCGTGCTCCTGGAGGATATGGCCGACCAGTGCCTTGACCGCTTCTTCATCACGAATATCGCAGGCCTGCCAGCTGGCGCGACCGCCGTCCTCACTGATCTCCGCCGCCACCGTTTGCAGTTTTTCCGGCTTGCGCCCCACCAGGATCACATGGGCGCCGAGGGCTGCCAGCTCGTGGGCGGTGCAACGGCCAATGCCACTGCCGCCGCCGGTAACGATGATGGTCTGCCCCTGGAACAGGTCGGCTTTGAAGATCGAGTCGAAGGCCACGGCGTGGGTCCTTTAAGTGAATTGATCGGCAATGTGCTGCGGCACGGCAATCGGGATTTCCAGCAACTGTTGGGCGAAGGCCTTGCCTTGGGGATCGATGCGCAGGCTGGCAATCCCGCCGCCACCCAGGGCGTTTTCCAGCAGGAAGTTCAGGCTGTGGCTGCCGGGCAAATACCAGCGCTCGACGCGGCCGTGGATCGGGTCGAGCACGTGGCTCATCCAGTCGACGATCACTTCGGGCGTCAGTGCCTCGGCGATCCACGGCAGGTAGTCGGGCTCGCGGGCGATCACCCCGATGTTGCTGTGGTTGCCCTTGTCGCCGGAGCGGGCCACGGCCAGCTTGACCAGCGGCACGTTGGCGTCGGCGCGGCCTTGGGGTTTGGGCGGATCGATCAATGCGATCGAGGTGTTCAGCGGTTTGGCGACGGGCAATTCGCAGGCATGCCGTTCGCCAAGGAAGTCGACCTGCAATTGGCAGGCGCTTTTATCGATCAGGAATGAAAACAACCGAATCAGCGGGTACACCGTGGGTCGCCCGCCGACGATTCCGGTGAGCCCCGGCGCCATGCCGGTGGCCGCCTGGGCAATCTCCCGGGCGAACAGCACCAGCGCCTGTTTGCTGGGGTGACGCACCGCCAGTTTCACCACCACTTCGCGGCAGTCCTGGCGTTGGGCATGGGGGCCGTAGGTGGCTTCGCTGCCCAGCAGTTCGATGTTGATGTCGGTGTAGGGCGCCCAGCCGCGCTGGCTGAACAGCTCTGAGGTCTTGTTGATGATCGCCTGGCTGACCCGCTCGGCCTTGGCCACCGCGTCGATCCCGGCGATCAGGCAACTGGCGGTGCAGCGAAAACCATCCGGGTAGGTGGCGCTGACCTTGTATTGGTCGGTGGGCGGCAGGCCTTTGGCGCCGTGCAGGTGCACGCGGTTTTTGCCTTGTTGCCGGAGCTTGACCTGGCTGAAGTCGCAGATCACGTCGGGCAACAGGTAGGCGCGCGGGTCGCCGATTTCATACAGCAGTTGCTCGGCGACGCTCAGTTCGCTGATCAGTCCGCCGGTGCCCTCGACCTTGCTGACGGTGAACTGGCCGTCGGCACTGACCTCCACAATCGGGAAACCGATGTGTTCGTAGTCCGGCACCTCCCGCCAATCGGTGAAGTTGCCGCCGGTGCACTGCGCGCCGCATTCGATGATATGCCCGGCCAACGCCGCCTGGGCCAGGCGGTCGTAGTCCTGCCAGGACCAGTCGAACTCATGCACCAGCGCCGCGCTGACCACCGCGCTGTCCACCACACGGCCGGTTATCACGATATCGGCACCCAGCTCCAGCGCCTGCACGATGCCGGGCGCGCCGAGGTAGGCGTTGGTGGATACGCACATCGGCGGCAAGGGCGCGCCGCTGAACATGTCGGTGACGCCGTGCAGTTGCTTGAACTGCGGTTGCAGGTCATCCCCCAGCAGTACGGCGATCTTCAACGGGATTCGGGCCTGGTCGCAGGCCGCCTGCAACGCGGCGGCGCAGGCCTGGGGGTTGATCCCGCCGGCGTTGCTGATCACGCGGATGCCCTGGCGCTGGATATCCGCCAGCAGCGGCGTCAGCACCTCGACGAAGTCCGTGGCATAGCCGGCCTGGGGATCTTTCATTCGCGCCCCGGCGAGGATCGACAGGGTGACTTCCGCCAGGTAGTCGAACACCAGGTAATCCAGCGTGCCGCCGTGCACCAACTGCGCAGCGGCGGTGCAGGTGTCGCCCCAGAAGGCGCTGGCGCAGCCGATGCGTACCGTCTTGTTCATGGGGCGTCCTTCCTCTGGTTTGCTGGCACCCACACTACCAAGCAAGCGCTTGGTTTGTAAACTCTGGTCATAACTTTGCCCCAAGCGCTTGCTTGGTTGGCTGCCACGGCCTAAATTGCCGCCCAAGACGTAACCAGAAGTTAAGGAGAGCAGCATGGATGAGCAAAAAGCCCTGCGGGTGATGCGCACCATGGTCGACGCCGGCCAATTGACCGACCCCGACAGTGCCCGTGGCAAGCTGCTGCAAACCGCGGCCCACCTGTTTCGCAACAAGGGTTTTGAGCGCACCACCGTGCGTGACCTGGCCGGCGCGGTCGGGATCCAGTCCGGCAGCATCTTTCATCACTTCAAGAGCAAGGACGAAATCCTGCGGGCGGTGATGGAGGAAACCATCCACTACAACACCGCCCTGATGCGCGCTTCCCTGGCCGAGGCGAGCAACGTGCGCGAGCAGGTGCTGGCGCTGATTCGTTGCGAATTGCAGTCGATCATGGGCGGCAGTGGCGAGGCCATGGCGGTGCTGGTGTATGAATGGCGTTCCCTGTCGGCCGAGGGCCAGGCCCAGGTGCTGGCCTTGCGCGATATCTACGAAGAGATCTGGTTGCAGTTGCTGGGGGAGGCGAAAAACGCCGGTTACATCAAGGGCGATGTGTTTATCACGCGGCGTTTCCTGACGGGCGCCTTGTCCTGGACCACCACCTGGTTTCGCGCCCAGGGCAGCATGACCCTGGAGCAACTGGCCGACGAAGCCTTGCTGATGGTGTTGAAAGCTGACTAGCCCTTTCGCGCAAGCTATTAATTGTGTGGCAGAAAGTTGTCTCGATAGACAAAAACGCCTAGCTTAGCGGGATCAAAGTTTTCGACGGTGTGTGCCTTGATGTTTTCGCCTTGGCGATTGGCTGCAGGACTCTCAATATGGGCACTTGGCGCACTGTGGCTGATGCCTGCCTCGGCCGCCCAACTGGTGAGGGTCGGTGCTGCGCATTTCCCGCCATACACCGTGCGCCCGGAGCAGGGTGCCGACACCGGGTTGCTGCCGCAACTGGTGGAAGCCTTGAACGCCCTGCAAACCGACTACCAGTTTGTGCTGGTACCCACCTCGATTCCCCGGCGTTTTCGCGACTTCCAGCAAGGTCGGGTGGACATGGCGATCTTCGAAAACCCCAAGTGGGGCTGGCAGGATATTGCCCACACCGATGTCGACATGGGCCTGGAGGATGCGGAAATCTTCGTGGCCCAGCAGGAGCCCGGTCGCGACCAATCGTATTTCGCCGACCTGACCGGCAAGCGCCTGGCGGTGTTCAGCGGCTATCACTACGCGTTCGCCAACTTCAACCCCGACCCCAAGTACATGGCGGAGCACTTCAACGCCACCTTGACCTATTCCCACGACAGCAACCTGCTGATGGTCGCCCGGGGCCGGGCCGACATTGCCCTGGTGACACGTTCCTACCTCAGCGATTTCCTGGTGCGCAATGCCGATACGGCGGGGCAGTTCCTGGTGTCCGAGCGGATCGACCAGGTGTACCACCACTATGCGTTGCTGCGGCCCAAGGCGCCGATCACGGGGCCGGCGTTCGCCGGGCTGCTCAAGCAGCTGAGGGACAACGGCCAGTTGCTGAAGATCTTCGAGCCTTACCGCATCGATGTAATGCCGGTACCGTGATCGTCTAAATTTTTGCCCTCGGCTCACGTCACTTGTTGAACTGTCGACGATTCGTGAGCCCATCCCATGTCCAATCTGAATGACCTGTCTGTGCTGCCCTTGCCGGCGGGACCCGCCCTGAATGCTGATGAAACTGATAGCCGCCTGAGCCTCACCCTTGAGGGCCAGCCGCTGATTCGCCTGCGCCTTGAGCGGGGTGATGAGGTGCAGGTGCATTTGCAGGAGCCCGCCAGTGTGCCGGCTGCCCGTGCCTTGTGGGCGGCGTGTTATTGGCTGTTTGCCAGGGAGCCCGGGCGTCAGCGACTGGTCTGGTGTCTTGAGCATGCGCCGGAAGATGCCTTGCGCAGTGGGTTGCTGGTGGCGACCGGGGTTGCCGGGCAGTTTCATTGCGAGCGCACGTTGTTCTGGCAGTTGCCGCAACCGTGGCTGGGGCAATCTCTCACGGGGACTTATCCGCAGCAGATGATCATCAGCGGTGGCAAGCGTCATCCTGCCCGTGCGCCGAAGCCGCGGGGCGAGGTGTATCGGCGGTTTGATGCGCGGCTGGGGGCGTGGATTTCACTGCGTACGGTGGAGATTGATGTTGATCTGGCGCGCTTCAATCGTTGGCAGAACAGTGCGCGGGTGGCGAATTTCTGGCAGGAAACTGGCAGCCTGGAACAGCATCGGGAGTATCTGGACAAGCTGGAAGCGGATCCCCATGCGTTGACGTTAATTGGCTGTTTCGATGATGAGCCGTTTGCTTATTTCGAGGCGTATTGGGCGAAGGAGGATCGGATTGCGCCGTTTTATGACGCGGCGGATTACGATCGCGGGATTCATATGCTGGTGGGCGAAGAGCACCACCGTGGTCCGCACAAGGTAGCGAGCTGGTTGTCGGCGCTGGTGCATTACTTGTTTCTCGATGATCCGCGTACGCAGCGTGTGGTGGCTGAGCCTCGGGCGGATAACGGGAAGATGATTGGGCATATGCAGAATCAGTGTTTCCACTGTGAGAAGGAGTTTGATTTTCCTCATAAGCGGGCGGCGTTGATGATTCTGGGGCGGGAACGGTTTTTTGAGCGGTGTGGGTTGGTTTGACTGAGCAAAAAATCTGAGTGCACGAAGATCAAATGTGGGAGCGGGCTTGCTCGCGAAAGCGCAGTGTCAGTCAATGCATGTGTGACTGATCCACCGCTTTCGCGAGCAAGCCCGCTCCCACATGGGATGTGTGGCGCGTCAGGCCCGCCGCGCAAACGTGTCGCTATGGGTCCCGGAAACCTTCCGGCAATGCACCAGCGCATCGCGAATCATAAAGTTCACCAACGTCGGTGAAACCCCCAGCTCCTTGGCAATATCCTTCTGCGGCACCCCGTGCAGCCGGTACATCTCAAACGCATAACGCGTGCGCTGAGGCAACTCGGTCAAGGCGTCGGCAATGTTCTCCAGCGTCGAAAAGTTGATGTGCGAGGTCTCAGGTGAAGCGCCGTGAATAACCACATTCAAGCCTTCCTCTTCCGTGCCGGAATATTTCAGCTCCAGCGCCTGCTTGCGGTAGTGATCAATAGCCAGGTTGCGCACGATCTGGAACAGGTAACTGAGCTGCGCCTTGAACGATGACGTGATGGTGGGGGCCGATTGCAACCGGAAGTAGGCGTCTTGCACCACGTCTTCGGCGCGGGATCGGCAGCCGGTAATACGCGCTGCGATCTTGACCAGGATCAGTCGATTGTCGACGAAGGCCTGGAGTAGGGGTGAGTCGCACCTGCCTGTGGATACTTGTTCCGTCATGGAAATCACCTTGTTGCAAGAGAAGGTTGGGGGAGGGCGTCCTTGCTGAGGCCTCCTACACATCGGGCAACAAATTATGCTTAATGATAATGATTGTCAAATGAGAAGACGAACTAATCTTATGCTTTATCGAGAGGTGTGAACGGCGTCTCGCTGACTAATTATTTCCCGGTGCCATCCGTTCTCATGGGTGAAAGGCCAGTTAACAAACCGGCCAAGGATCAGCGCCTGGAGGAGGACAAAATGGGTTTTTATCGTGTGAGCGGGAGTGGTCTGAAATGAACACGCCGGCTCGATTACGCCTGTTTTGCCTGCCTTACTCCGGCGCCAGCGCCATGGTCTACAGCCGCTGGCGGCGTGCGCTGCCGGAGTGGTTGCAGGTGCGGCCGCTGGAGTTGCCGGGGCGCGGCATGCGCATGGACGAGCCGTTGCAGCGCGATATCAAAAAACTGGCCGGGCAACTGGCTGATGAGATTCGCGCCGAGCTGGACGGCCCCTACGCCTTGTTCGGCCACAGCCTCGGCGGCCTGCTGGCCTTCGAACTGGCCCATGCCCTGCGCGAACGGGGCGCGCCGCCGCCATTGGCGCTGTTTGCCTCGGGTACCGCCGGCCCGGCCTGTCGCGATGTCAGCGAATACGCCATCGAGAAAAACGACGAGCAACTGATCGCCCGCCTGCGGGAACTCAAGGGCACGGGCGAAGACGTGCTGGCCAACGCCGAACTGATGCAGTTGATGCTGCCGATCCTGCGGGCCGACTTCCTGCTGTGCGGCAGTTTCGAATACGGCGAGCGTGAGCCGCTGAGCCTGCCCATCCATGTATTCGGCGGCAAGCAGGACACGGTGCGCGCCGATCAACTGCTGGACTGGCAGCAAGACACCGCCAGCGGTTTCTCCCTCGACATGTTCGACGGTCACCACTTCTTCCTGGTGCAGCACGAGAGTTCCGTACTGCGCTGTGTGCGGCGTTACGCCGACGAACACCTGGCCCGCTGGCGCAACGACGCCGCGCGGCAGATGGCCCGGGCGACCGGCTGAACAAGCCCCCGGCCACACATTCCCCGATTTCCCAGTCAGCCGATTTCAGGCAGGAACCCCATGATGGACGCCTTCGAACTTCCCCGCACCCTGGTTCAGTCCCTTCAACGCCGCGCCGCGCAAACCCCGGATCGACTGGCGTTGCGCTTCCTTGCCGAGACGGCCGAACAGAGCGTTGTCCTCAGTTACCGCGACCTCGACCTGCGCGCCCGCACCATTGCCGCCGCCTTACAGGCCGACGCCGGGCTGGGCGATCGTGCGGTGCTGCTGTTCCCCAGCGGGCCGGATTACGTCGCGGCGTTCTTTGGTTGCCTGTACGCCGGGGTCATCGCGGTGCCGGCCTATCCGCCGGAGTCCGCCCGCCGCCATCATCAGGAGCGGCTGCTGTCGATCATTGCAGACGCCGAGCCGCGGTTGCTGCTGACCACGTCCAGCCTCGGTGATTCGCTGGCGCAACTCGAAGGCGCGCCGCAGTTGCTGTGCGTTGACAGTCTCCATGTTGAAATCGCGGGCAATTGGATCGCGCCCAACTTGCAGGACGATGACATCGCCTTCCTGCAATACACCTCCGGCTCCACTGCGTTGCCCAAGGGCGTGCAAGTGACCCACGGCAACCTGGTGGCCAACGAATTGCTGATCCGTCGCGGCTTCGGCATCGACCTGAACCCCGACGACGTGATCGTCAGCTGGTTGCCGCTGTACCACGACATGGGCCTGATCGGCGGGCTGCTGCAGCCGATCTTCAGCGGTGTGCCGTGCGTATTGATGTCGCCGGCGTACTTCCTTGGCCGGCCATTGCGCTGGCTCGAAGCGATCAGCGAATACGGCGGCACCATCAGCGGCGGGCCGGACTTCGCCTATCGCTTGTGCAGCGAGCGAGTCAGCGAATCGGCATTGGATCGCCTGGACCTGAGCAAATGGCGCGTGGCGTATTCCGGCTCCGAGCCGATCCGCCTCGACACCCTCGAACGCTTCGCCGAGAAGTTCGCCGCCTGCGGTTTTACCCCGAACAATTTCTTCGCCTCCTACGGCTTGGCGGAGGCCACCTTGTTCGTTGCCGGCGGCACCCGTGGCCACGGCATCCCGGCCCTGCGCCTGGACGAACAGGCTCTGGCCGCCAATCGCGCCGAGCCAGGGCAGGGCGCGGCGATCATGAGTTGCGGCACCAGCCAGCCCGAGCACGCGGTGCTGATTGCCGACCCCGCCACCCTGGCGACGCTCCCCGACAATGCCGTCGGTGAAATCTGGGCGACCGGCCCGAGCATCGCCCATGGTTATTGGCGCAACCCTGAAGCCACCGCCAAGACCTTCGTCCAGCACGAAGGCCGTACCTGGCTGCGGACCGGCGACCTCGGGTTTATCCGCGAAGGTGAAGTGTTCATCACCGGCCGGCTGAAAGACCTGCTGATCGTGCGGGGCCACAACCTGTATCCCCAAGACATCGAGCAATCCATCGAGCGTGAAGTGGAAGTGGTGCGCAAGGGGCGGGTCGCTGCGTTCGCGGTGAATGACCAGGGCCTGGAAGGCATCGGTATTGCTGCCGAAATCAGCCGCAGCGTGCAGAAAATCCTGCCGCCGGAGGCACTGATCAAAGCGATTCGCCAGGCGGTGGCCGAAGCCTGCCAGGAAGCGCCGAGCGTGGTGGTGTTGCTCAACCCCGGTGGCTTGCCGAAAACGTCCAGCGGCAAGGTGCAGCGCTCGGCCTGCCGCACACGCCTGGCGGACGGCAGCCTCGACAGTTATGCGCAGTTCCCTGGCGTGCAAGCGCAGGCGGGTGATGCGGTGCTGGCGTCCGAGCTGCAAAGCCGGATTGCCGCGATCTGGTGCGAGCAATTGCAGGTGACGCAGGTCGCCGCCGACGATCACTTCTTCCTGCTGGGGGGCAACTCCATCAGCGCCACCCAGGTCGTCGCCCGGCTGCGGGAAACCCTCGGCCTGGAACTGAGCCTGCGCCTGTTGTTCGAAGCGCCCACCCTGGCTGCCTTCGCCACCAGCGTCGGGCAATTGCAGCAGGACGGCGGCGTGGCCCAAGGCGCAATCCATGGGTTGTCGCGCCAGGAAGACCTGCCGCAATCCCTCGCGCAAAACCGCTTGTGGATCACCTGGCAACTCGACCCGCACAGCAGCGCCTACACCATTCCCGGCGCCTTGCGGTTGCGCGGCGAGTTGGATGAAGACGCGGTGCGCTCAAGCTTCCAGCAATTGATCCAGCGCCACGAAGCCCTGCGCACGCGCTTCTTCGAGCGCGATGGCCAGGCCTTCCAGCGGGTCGACGCCAAGGCTGATTTCGACCTGCAAGTCATCGACCTCAGCGATTTGCCTGCCGCCGAGCGGGAAGCCCGGGCCAAGCAGATTCGTGAAGACGAAGCCCGCACCCAGTTCGACCTGGAGAAAGGCCCGCTGCTGTGGGTAACGCTGGTGCGCCTGGATGACGAAGACCACCAACTGCTGGTGACGATGCACCACATCATCGCGGACGGCTGGTCGCTGAACGTGTTGATCGACGAATTCTCGCGACTGTACGCCGCTGCGTCCCAGGGCCAACCCCTGGAGCTGCCAGCGCTGGCCCTGCAATACGCCGACTACGGAAGTTGGCAGCGCCAGTGGCTGGCCGAAGGCGAGGGCCAGCGGCAACTGGCTTACTGGAAACAACAACTGGGCGACGAGCACCCAACCCTGAGCCTGGCCACCGATCACCCGCGTTCGGCGCAGCACCTGCGCAGTGCCTCGCGCCACAGTGTGCGTGTGAGCGCGAGCCTCGGCGAAGCCATTCGCAAGACTGCCCAAAGCCACGAATCCACGCCGTTCATGCTGTTGCTCGCGGCGTTCCAGAGCCTGCTCTATCGCTACAGCGGCCAGCGCGATATCCGCATCGGCGTGCCCAACGCCAACCGTCCGCGCCAGGAAACCCAAGGCCTGATCGGGTTCTTTATCAACACCCTCGTACTGCGCGCCGAACTGGATGCGCGCCTGCCCTTCGCCGAGTTGCTGACGGCAACCCGCACCGCAGCGCTGGGTGCCCAGGCCCATCAGGACCTGCCTTTCGAACAACTGCTGGAAGCCTTCCCCCAAGCCCGGGAACAAGGCCTGTTCCAGGTGATGTTCAACCACCAGCAACGTGACCTCGGCGCCTTGCGCCGCTTGCCGGGCCTGCTTGCCGACGAGCTGGCATGGCACAGCCGCGAAGCCAAGTTCGACCTGCAACTGCACACTGAAGAAGACCGCAACGGGCGCCTGAGCCTGTCGTTCGACTACGCCGATGAGCTGTTCGACGCCGCCACCATTGAGCGCCTGGCCGGGCACTTCATCAACCTGCTGCAAGCCATTTGCGAGCAACCACAACAGGCCATCGGCGACCTGAAGCTGTTGCACGTCGACGAGCAGCGCCAACAACAGCAGTGGAGCGCTGCGCCGTGCACACCGGCGCAGCGCTGGCTGCCGGAACAACTCAACCAACACGTCTCGGAACGCAGCGCAGTGGTGTGGCAGGACGGCAGCCTGACCTTCGCGCAATTGCACACCCAGGCCAACCGCCTGGCCCATTACCTGCGGGACAAGGGCGTCGGCCCGGACGTGTGCGTGGCCATCGCCGCCGAGCGTTCGCCGCAACTGCTGATCGGCCTGCTGGCAATCATCAAGGCCGGCGGTGCCTATGTGCCGCTGGATCCGGATTACCCGGCCGAACGCCTGGCCTACATGCTTAAGGACAGCGGCGTGCAACTGCTGCTGACCCAGACTTCACTGCTGGAACAACTGCCCACGGCGCAAGGCGTGTGCGTCATCGCCATGGACAGCCTCAAGCTCGACAGTTGGCCGACCCACGCGCCGGGTTTGCACCTCAATGGCGACAACCTCGCCTACGTGATCTACACCTCCGGCTCCACCGGCCAGCCCAAGGGCGTGGGCAACACCCATGCCGCGCTGGCCGAGCGCTTGCAGTGGATGCAAGCCACCTACCAATTGGATGAAACCGATGTGCTGATGCAAAAGGCGCCCATCAGTTTCGACGTGTCGGTGTGGGAGTGTTTCTGGCCGCTGATCACCGGTTGCCGCCTGGTGCTGGCCGGCCCCGGCGAGCATCGCGATCCCCATCGCATCGCGCAGTTGGTGCAGGAGCACGGCGTGACCACGCTGCACTTTGTGCCGCCGCTGTTGCAGCTGTTTGTCGACGAACCGTTGGCTGCCGAATGCACCAGCCTGCGTCGCCTGTTCTCCGGCGGTGAAGCGCTGCCTGCCGAGTTGCGCAACCGGGTGCTGGCGCAGTTGCCGGCGGTGCAGTTGCACAATCGGTATGGCCCCACCGAAACCGCGATCAACGTGACGCACTGGCATTGCCAGGCCGAGGACGGCGAGCGTTCGCCGATTGGCCGGCCGCTGGGCAATGTGATTTGCCGGGTGCTGGATGATCAGTTCAAGCCGCTGCCGGCGGGTGTGCCGGGTGAGTTGTGCATCGGCGGCATCGGCCTGGCCCGGGGTTACCTCGGGCGTGCGGGGCTGACCGCCGAACGCTTTGTCGCCGACCCGCTGGGCGAGGCGGGCGCACGCCTGTATCGCACCGGTGACCGTGTGCGCTGGAGCTCCGACGGTGTGCTGGAATATCTCGGGCGCCTGGATCAGCAGGTCAAACTGCGTGGCTTCCGTGTCGAGCCTGAAGAAATCGAAGCCCGCCTGCTGGCTCTCGACGGCATCGCCCAAGCGGTGGTGCTGGTGCGGGAAACCGCAGCCGGTGCGCAGTTGATCGGTTACTACACCGCCAGCGAACCGTTGGATGAACAGGACGTAAAAACCGCCCTGGCCGCCGAGCTGCCGGAGTACATGGTCCCGGCGCAATTGATGCGCCTGGACGCGATGCCCCTGAGCCCAAGCGGCAAACTGGATCGCCGCGCCTTGCCGGAACCGGTGTGGCAGGTACGTGAACACGTCGAACCTGAAACAGCGCTGGAGCAGCAAATCGCCGCGATCTGGCGTGAAGTCCTGGCGCTGCCACGCATCGGCCTGCGGGACGACTTCTTCGCCCTTGGTGGCCATTCGTTGCTGGCGACGCAAATCATCTCCCGCACCCGCCAGGCCTGTGACGTCGAACTGCCGTTGCGCACGCTGTTCGACGCCAGCGAGCTGGGGGCTTTCGCCGAGCAGGTCCGGCTGATCCAGGCCGCCGGGCAACGTAACCAACAGCTGGCCATCGGCAAGGTCGACCGCAGCCAGCCGGTGCCACTGTCCTATTCCCAGCAGCGCATGTGGTTCCTCTGGCAGATGGAGCCCGACAGCCCGGCGTATAACGTCGGCGGCATGGCGCGCTTTCGCGGGGTGCTGGACGTGGGCCGTTTCGAGGCGGCGTTGCAGGCCTTGATCATGCGTCATGAAACCCTGCGCACGACTTTCCCGAGCATCAATGGCGTGGCGCAGCAGAAGGTTGCGGCGCAAACCGGCGTGCGCATGGATTGGCAGGATTTCTCGGCGTTCAGTGAGGCCGAGCGGCAACGGCGTGTGCAGCAACTGGCCGATCATGAAGCCCACACGCCGTTCAATCTGGAAACCGGTCCACTGCTGCGCGCCTGCCTGGTCAAGACCGGCGAGCAGGAACATTACCTGGTGCTGACCCTGCACCATATCGTCACCGAAGGCTGGGCCATGGACATCTTTGCCCGTGAACTCAGCGCGCTGTATGAAGCGTTCATCGACGACCGCGAATCGCCACTGGCGCCACTGCCGGTGCAGTACCTCGACTACAGCGTGTGGCAGCGCCAGTGGCTGGAGTCCGGCGAACGCCAGCGCCAACTGGATTACTGGACCGCGCAACTGGGCACCGAACATCCGCTGCTGGAACTGCCGGCCGACCGTCCGCGGCCGCCGGTGCAAAGTCACCAGGGCGAGCTGTACCGTTTTGATTTGAGCGACGACCTCGCCGCCCGCGTGCGTGCCTTCAACGCCGAACGCGGCCTGACCCTGTTCATGACCATGACCGCCACCCTCGCGGTATTGCTCTACCGCTACAGCGGCCAGACTGACCTGCGCATCGGTGCGCCGGTGGCTAACCGGATTCGCCCGGAAAGCGAAGGGCTGATCGGCGCATTTCTCAACACCCAGGTGCTGCGTTGCCAGCTCAACGGGCAGATGAGTGTCGGCGAACTGTTTGACCAGGTTCGCCATACCGTGATCGAAGGCCAGTCCCATCAGGACCTGCCGTTCGACCATCTGGTGGAGGCCCTGCAACCACCCCGCAGCGCGGCGTACAACCCGCTGTTCCAGGTGATGTGCAACGTGCAGCGCTGGGAATTCCAGCAGAGCCGCACCCTGGCCGGGATGACCGTCGAATACCTGGCCAACGATGCCCGCGCCACCAAGTTCGACCTCAACCTGGAAGTCACCGACCTCGATCATCGCCTGGGTTGCTGCCTGACCTACAGCACCGACCTGTTCGACGAGCCGCGCATTGCGCGCATGGCGGCGCATTGGCAAAACCTGCTGGAAGCCTTGCTCGGCGATCCGCAACAGCGCCTGAGTGAGTTGCCGTTGCTGGAGGCTGGCGAACAGCGCGCCCTGCAAGACAGCCTCGGCATTGAGGCTGGCGAGCATCGCCTCGACCAGTGCATCCATCACCTGTTCAGCGAGCAGGCCCTGGCCCGTGCCGATGCACCGGCGTTGACCTTTGCCGGGCAGACCCTGAGCTACAGCGAACTCGACAGCCGTGCCAATCGCCTGGCCTGGATGCTCCGCGAGCGCGGCGTGGGCCCGCAGGTGCGGGTCGGCCTGGCGTTGCCGCGTTCGCTGGAGATGGTGGTTGGCCTGCTGGCAATCCTCAAGGCCGGCGGCGCCTATGTGCCGCTGGACCCGGAATACCCGCTGGACCGCCTGCACTACATGATCGAAGACAGTGGCATCGGCCTGTTGCTCAGCGATGCCGCGATGTTCGACGCATTGGGCGAACTGCCTGAGAGTGTCGGCCGCTGGTGCCTGGAAGATGACCTGCCGACCCTGGCGGACTACCCGGCGAGCGAGTTGCCTTTCATCAGCCTGCCGCAACATCAGGCCTACTTGATCTACACCTCCGGTTCCACCGGCAAGCCTAAGGGCGTGGTGGTGTCCCACGGTGAAATTGCCATGCATTGCCAGGCGGTGATCGAGCGCTTCGGCATGCGCCCGGATGACTGCGAGCTGCACTTCTATTCCATCAACTTTGACGCTGCCACCGAGCGTCTGCTGGTGCCGTTGCTCAGTGGCGCGCAGGTTGTGTTGCGGGCCCAGGGCCAGTGGGACGCGGAAGAAATCTGCGGGCTGATTCGTCGGCACCGCATCAATATCCTGGGCTTCACCCCAAGCTATGGCAGCCAGTTGGCGCAATGGCTGGCCACGCAAGACCAGACCCTGGCGGTGCGCATGTGCATCACCGGCGGTGAGGCCCTGACCGGCGAACACTTGCAGCGCATTCGTGCGGCATTCAAGCCGGCGCTGTTTTTCAACGCCTATGGCCCGACTGAAACCGTGGTGATGCCGTTGGCCAGCCTGGCCCCGGAAGCCCTGGAAGAGGGCGCCGGCAGCGTGCCGATCGGCAGCATCATCGGCGCGCGTGTGGCCTACATTCTTGACGCGGACCTGGCGCTGGTGCCGCAAGGCGCGACCGGCGAGTTGTACGTCGGCGGTGCAGGCCTTGCCCAGGGGTATCACCAGCGTCCGGGCATGACCGCGGAGCGCTTTGTCGCGGATCCGTTTGCCACGAATGGCGGTCGCCTGTATCGCACCGGTGACCTGGTGCGCCAGCGTGCCGATGGCCTGGTGGAATACCTCGGTCGTATCGACCATCAAGTGAAGATTCGTGGTTTCCGCATCGAGTTGGGAGAAATTGAAACCCGCCTGCTGGAACACGAGGCGGTGCGTGAAGCGGTGGTGTTGGCGCTGGACTCTCCGAGCGGCAAGCAGTTGGTGGCCTATCTGGTCAGCGACCAGGAGCAGGGCGCGCTGCGTGAATCCCTAAAGGCGCATCTGAAAGCGCAGCTGCCGGACTACATGGTGCCCGCGCACCTGATCGTTCTCGACAGCATGCCGCTGACCGCCAACGGCAAACTCGACCGCCGCGCCTTGCCGCAGCCGGACCCCGAGGCGAATCGTCAACAGTACGTGGCGCCGCGCAACGAGCTGGAGCAAACCCTGGCGGCCATCTGGTGCGCGGTACTGAACGTGCAACAGGTAGGCCTTGACGACAACTTCTTCGAGTTGGGCGGCGACTCGATCCTGTCGATCCAGGTGGTCAGCCGGGCCCGGCAGGCGGGGATTCATTTCAGCCCGCGTGATCTGTTCCAGCACCAGACCGTGCAAACCCTGGCCGCCGTGGCGACCCGCAGCGAGCAGGTCAGCGCCGAACAAGGCGTGTTGACCGGCGCGTCCGGGCTGACGCCGATCCAGCACTGGTTCTTCGACACCGACATCCCGGAGCGCCAACACTGGAACCAGGCATTGCTGCTGGAGCCGGTTCAGGCCCTGGAACCTCATCGCCTGGAGCAAGCGTTGCTGGCGGTGCTGGAACATCACGACGCCCTGCGCCTGAGCTTCACCCAGCGCGACGCCCAATGGCACGCCGAACACTTGGCGGTGCCGGAAGGCGGCCTGCTGTTGCAAGCCCAGGTAGCGGACATGGAGCAGTGCAGCGCGCTGTTCACCGACACCCAGCGCAGCCTCAACCTTGCCCATGGCCCGTTGTTGCGCGCGTTGCTGGTGGACGGCCCGCAAGGCCAGCGCCGGCTGCTGATCGCGATCCATCACCTGGTGGTGGACGGCGTTTCCTGGCGCGTATTGCTGGAAGATTTGCAGAGCGTGTATCGCCAGTTGAGCGACGGCCAGCCGGTCAACCTGCCGGCCAAGACCAGCGCCTTGCGCGACTGGGCGGCGCGGTTGCAGGCGTATGCCGGCAGCGAATCCCTGCGTGAGGAGCTGCACGTGTGGCAGCAACAGTTGGCCGGCCCTGCCGTTGAATTGCCGGTGGATCGCCCACAGGGTTCGCTGCGCAATCGCGACGCCGATACCGTCAGCGTGCGCCTGGATGCCGAGCGCACCCGCCAGTTGTTGCAGCAGGCACCAAGTGCCTACCGCACCCAGGTCAACGATTTGCTGCTGACGGCCCTGGCCCGTGTGCTGTGCCGTTGGAGTGGCCATGAATCCGCATTGATCCAGCTGGAAGGCCACGGCCGCGAAACCCTGTTCGACGAGATCGACCTGACCCGCAGCGTCGGCTGGTTCACCAGCGCCTACCCGCTGCGCCTGACCCCGCTGCATATCGAAGAGGCCGCCGGGCAGGGCGCCTCGATCAAGGCGATCAAGGAGCAACTGCGCGGCGTGCCCCACAAAGGGTTGGGTTATGGCGTGCTGCGCTACCTGGCCGACGACCTGTGCCGCCAGACCATGGCCGCGTTGCCGAGCGCAAGTATCACCTTCAACTACCTCGGCCAGTTCGACCAGAGCTTTGGCGCCGACGCACTGTTCCACCCGCTGGACGAGTCCGCCGGGATCGCCCACGACCCGGACGCGCCGTTGCCCAACGCGCTGAGTGTCGACAGCCAGGTGTACGGCGGTGAGCTGGTGCTGCGCTGGACCTTCAGCCGCGAGCGTCACCACAGCCAGACCATCGCTGAACTGGCGGACGCTTACCTGGCGGAACTGCAAAGCCTGATCGAACATTGCCTCAAGGCAGACGCGGGCGGCCTTACGCCGTCGGACTTCCCGCTGGCGCACCTGACCCAGGGGCAACTCGATGCGCTGCCGGTGCCGGCCAATGCCATCGAAGACGTGTACCCGCTGACCCCGATGCAGGAAGGCTTGCTGCTGCACACCCTGCTGGAACCGGGCACCGGCCTCTACTACATGCAGGACCGCTACCGCATCAACAGCGCCCTGGACCCCGAGCGTTTCGCCCAGGCCTGGCAGGCGGTGATCGCCCGTCATGAAGCCTTGCGCGCCTCGTTCTGCTGGAACGTCGGCGAAGACATGTTGCAGGTTATCCACAAGCCCGGCAGCACGCCGATCGAGTACCTCGACTGGAGCCAGGAGCCGGAAAGCGAGCAGGAACCGCGCCTGCAAGCGTTGCTGAAAAGCGAGCGTGAAGCCGGTTTCGATCTGCTTAACCAGGCGCCCTTCCACCTGCGGCTGATCCGCGTAGGCGAAGCCCGCTACTGGTTCATGATGAGCAACCACCACATCCTGATCGATGCGTGGTGCCGCTCGCTGCTGATGAACGATTTCTTCGACATCTACATGGCCCTCGGCGAAGGTCGCGAAGCGCAACTGGCGACGCCACCGCGTTACCGCGATTACATCGCCTGGCTGCAACGCCAGAACCTCGCCGAGGCGCGCCAGTGGTGGCAGCAGAACCTGCAAGGGTTCGAACGCACCACACCGATTCCGAGCGACCGGCCGTTCCTGCGCGAGCATGCCGGCCACAGCGGCGGCATGGTGGTAGGCGACTGCTACACCCGCCTGGATGTGCGCGACGGCGCGCAATTGCGCGAGCTGGCCCAGGCTCATCAATTGACGGTGAACACCTTCGCCCAGGCGGCATGGGCCCTGGTGCTGCGGCGCTTGAGTGGCGATCGCGACGTGCTGTTCGGCGTCACCGTGGCAGGGCGCCCGGTAGAAATGCCCGAGATGCAGCGCACTGTCGGGCTGTTTATCAACAGTATCGCCTTGCGGGTCAAGCTGCCGGAGGACGATCAGCAGTGCAGCGTGCGCCAATGGTTGAGCGGCCTGCTCGACAGCAATATGCAACTGCGCGAGTACGAGTACCTGCCGCTGGTGACCATCCAGGAGCACAGCGAACTGCCGAAAGGCCAGCCGCTGTTCGACAGCCTGTTCGTGTTCGAGAACGCCCCGGTGGAAGTCTCGGTACTGGACCGTGCGCAAAGCCTGAATGCCACCTCGGATTCCGGTCGCACCCACACCAACTTCCCGCTGACGGCCGTGTGCTACCCGGGCGATGACCTGGGCTTGCACCTGTCCTACGACCAGCGTTATTTCGATGAAACCACCGTGCAAGGCATGCTCGCTGAATTCAAGCGGCTGCTGCTGGCGCTGGTGCAGGGCTTCCATGGCGACATGGCCGACTTGCCGCTGATTGGCGAGCAGGAGCGTGAGTTCCTGGTGGACGGCTGCAACCAGAGCGAGCATGAATATCCGCTGGAGCGCAGTTACATCGAGCTGTTCGAAGCCCAGGTGGCACAGCATCCACAGCGGATTGCCGCCAGTTGCCTGGATCAGCAATGGACCTACTCTGAGCTGAACCGGCGCAGTAACCGCCTGGGTCATGCGCTGATTGCCGCGGGTGTCGGGCTGGACCAACCGGTGGCGTTGCTGGCTGAACGTAATCTGGATTTGCTGGGCATGATCATCGGCAGCTTCAAGGCCGGCGCGGGTTACTTGCCGCTGGATCCGGGGCTGCCGACCCAGCGCTTGAGCCGGATTATCGACTTGAGCCGCACGCCGCTGTTGGTGTGCACCGAAGCGTGCCGTGAGCAGGCGCAGGTGCTGCTGGAAGAGTTTGCCTGCTGCGGCCGGCCGAAGTTGCTGGTGTGGGAGGAGATGACTGGCTCGCAGGAAAACCCCGGTATCTACAGCGCGCCGGATAACCTGGCCTACGTGATCTACACCTCGGGCTCCACTGGCCTGCCCAAGGGCGTGATGGTCGAACAGCGCGGCATGCTCAATAACCAGTTGAGCAAGGTGCCGTATCTGCAACTGACTGAGCACGATGTGATCGCCCAGACCGCCTCGCAAAGTTTCGATATCTCGGTGTGGCAGTTCCTCGCGGCGCCGCTGTTCGGGGCGCGGGTGGACATTGTGCCGAATACCATTGC
The DNA here is from genome assembly GCF_013386835.1 of Pseudomonas sp. IPO3774. Taxonomy (NCBI): domain Bacteria; kingdom Pseudomonadati; phylum Pseudomonadota; class Gammaproteobacteria; order Pseudomonadales; family Pseudomonadaceae; genus Pseudomonas; species Pseudomonas sp. IPO3774. Next base: position 40,845 of record NZ_JACAQY010000047.1, on the reverse strand, counting down.
CCATGATCCGCAAGGCTTGCTCGCTCACGTCCAGGCCCAGGGCATTACCGTGCTGGAAAGCGTGCCGTCACTGATCCAGGGCATGCTCGCCCAGGACCGCATGAGCCTGGATGGCTTGCGCTGGATGCTGCCGACGGGTGAAGCGATGCCGCCGGAACTGGCGCACCAGTGGTTGCTGCGTTATCCGCAGATTGGCCTGGTCAACGCGTATGGCCCGGCGGAATGTTCGGACGACGTGGCGTTCTTCCGCGTCGACCTGGCGTCGACCCGTGGCACTTATCTGCCGATTGGTACGCCGACCGACAATAACCGGTTGTACCTGCTGGACGGTGCGCTGGAACTGGTGCCTCAAGGCGCCGTCGGCGAGTTGTGCGTGGCCGGGACCGGCGTGGGTCGTGGTTATGTCAGCGATCCGCTGCGCACGGCGCAAGCGTTTGTGCCGAATCCATTGGGTGCGGACCGGTTGTATCGAACAGGGGATTTGGCCCGCCGTCGCAGCGACGGTGTGTTGGAGTACGTCGGGCGCATCGACCATCAGGTGAAGATTCGCGGTTACCGGATCGAGCTGGGTGAAATCGAAGCGCGCCTGCATGAGCAGCCTGAAGTGCGGGATGCTGCGGTGGGCGTGCAGGAGGGCGTCAACGGCAAGCATCTGGTGGGCTACCTGGTGGCGGCGGATGCGCAGCTCAACCCGGGTGAGCGCCTCGATCGCATCAAGCAACGCCTGCGGGCCGAGCTGCCGGAATACATGGTGCCGTTGCATTGGTTGTGGCTCGACCGGTTGCCGCTGAACGCCAACGGCAAGCTGGACCGCAAGGCCTTGCCGGCACTGGAGATCGGCCAGTTGCACAGCCAGGAATATCTGGCGCCGCGCAATGAGCTGGAGCAGACGCTGGCCGGGATCTGGGCCGAGGTGCTCAAGGTCGAGCGCGTCGGCGTGCAGGACAACTTCTTCGAACTGGGCGGGCATTCGTTGCTGGCCACGCAGATAGCTTCACGGGTGCAGAAGACGCTGCAGCGAGATGTGCCGTTGCGGGCGATGTTCGAGTGCAGCACGGTGGAGGCGTTGGCGGGGTATATCGACGGGCTGGCGGCGAATGAGATCAGCGCCGAGAAGGTGGATCGGTTGAGTGATTTGATGGCGGAGCTGGAGGGTTTTTAACTCGGATCGCAACGCGCCACTCGTCGGGTGGCGCGGTTGTTAAGGTTCGAACTGTGAATTCTGACAGTAGGCAAGGGGGGCATTTCGGCGTGTGATGGGCAACACCATCACTCGTTGAAATGGAGTTCTATCATGCCCAAGTCATCACCGTTGACCCTTGATCTGCCCAAGCCACAGTTGATCGAGGCCGAGGGAGAGCCCCGGGTTGACCCGCTCCAGTTGCTGGAGGGGGCTACTGTCCGGGTGTTCTACGAAGGGATGCTCAGCACCGACAGTATTGTGTTGCGCTGGCAGTCGACACCGGGGGAATACGCGCCGATTGCCTCCCAGGATGGCGTCGAAGCGGGCTCGGTCGAGTTCCACGTACCCCCGTATTACGTAGGGCTGCGCATTGATAACTTCGCGCTGTTTTCCTATGTCGTTACCCGCGATGGCGAGGAACATCCTTCCCCCGTTGCCGACGTGTTCATCAAGCTGCCGTCCAATTTGCCGCAACTGCAGATTCTGCAAGCCTCAGGCGGTGTTCTGGACCTGTCCTTGTTGTGCGGTGAAGACCCGGTTCTGCATGTCGACGCCTGGCCGTTCATCGACCCGGTTCAAGTGGCTCAGGTCTATATCGGGGGGATTTACCCTGATGGGTCCAAGGCCAGTCTCTACCCTTATGAAGATGCACCGGTAACAGAGGAGGACGTGCGCCACGGCTGGACCCGAAAGTTGTCCCGTGCCGAGCTGGCCACGCTCGAGCATGACAGTGAGCTTTATATTGCGTTCTACGTTGAGTTTTTGCCGCGTGCGGGTTCCAGGCCGGTGTATCGGCTGATTTCTGGTTTGGTGTTGACGTTGCTCATCGAGCCTCATTTGGATCTCGTAGCGCCCACGGTGGTGGAAGCCACGCAAATCACACCTGAAAATCTCGTATTGAATCCGGTCAATACCCAGGACGGTGCGACCATCCGGGTCAGCTATGAGCATATGTGCCCTTGCGACTGGGTTTGCGCCTTCTGGGAAGGGACTGCCGGGGCAGGCACTCCGGTACTCGAGTGCAAGCAGGCCGACAATCGGGACGTTGTTGATTTTAATGTGCCGGCGTCAGCCATCAGCGCCAATTTCAATAAGCAGGTGTCGGTCCGCTACACCGTCCGACGGGAAGGGCAAACCTGGTCGGCGCTGCCGCGACCGGTAAAAATCCTGAATATCTCCGGCCTGCCCAAGCCGCAGGTGGAACAGGCCACGGGCAGTACGCTGGACCTCAATACGTTTCAGGGGGACGCGCAACTGACGGTGGCGGCCTATGCCTACGGCGCCTTGGGGCAGCCCTGCTGGATGTGGGTAACGGGTGAGCGGGAAGATGGCGCGCCTTATCGCTTCGATGTGCTGGACGGCGAGCCGCTCTCCGAGCAATGGCTGCAGGAGGGTGTCAGTACGCTGCTGTCCCGGCGCGACCTGCAAAAACTGGCCGATTGCAGCCGCTTTGACGTGCATTTTGCGGTGAACTTCGATGGCCGGTCCGACAGAGCCAGCGCCGAGCCGTTTCCTGTGCTGCACCTGGATATTCATCAGGAAGACCTGGTCCTGAAACCCTTGACCATTCGGGAGGCCGTGGGCTCGCAGTTGACGGTATGGAATGGCCGTGATGGCGTGACGGCACGGGTGCAATATGACCACATCAGTGCTCATGACGAGATCAGCGTGTGTTGGACACAATCGGACGGTAGTTGCCTGCCGTTGCCACCCAAGCCGGGTAACACTGATCCGAAGTACGTTGACTTCACCATTCCCCGCGAGGCTGTAATCGCTGGAAGCGGCAAAACAGTGCCCGTCAGTTACAGCGTCGCGAGCGCATGCAAGCACGTCACGTCAGCTGACCTGGAGCTACAGATCAGTGTCCCGCAGCGCTTGCCTGCGCCAGAGGTGCCGCAGGCCACTCAATTGCCCGGTGGCCAGGGGACACTGGACTTGCGCACCTTTACCGGGGATGCCGAGATTACGCTGCAAGCCTGGTGGTTCATCCTGGCGGGGCAAAAGGGCTGGCTGGAATGTACGGGAACCTTGCTCGACGGGTCGTCCCATACCCTCAAGCTGCTGGTCAATGAGCCGATCACGCAAGAGCAGGCAAACCATGGGTTGTCGCACGTTCTGCCTCGTGAGGAACTGGAAAAGTTTCGCCACAGGTCCGTATTGAACATCGTGTTCAAGGTTACGGCGGACGGCAGCTCCCATGTGAGCGAAGCAATTGTGTTCCCTGTGCTGATGCTGCTGTTGCGCAAGCAGTACAGAGACCTGACGGATTTCAACGATCAGACCTTGGGTTTATGGACCGTAGGGTCAGGCGCACCCGATGCCAGGGATATCAGCATTGAATATATGGGGACGGGACCTGACGGCAAGCCCGATTACGCAGTCAGGAATTTCACATTTACCAATAACAGTTTCGGCCCGATCCTGCAGCGGCGCTTCTTGGATTTGGAGAGCGGTTTTACTTACCGGTTTTCCGTACGGGTTCGACGGTACAGCGTTGCGTTCGCGACGCCCAAGTTATCGTTGCGCAAAGACTCCATTCAACAAACACCGGTGGAAGAGTTGGTTGACCTGAACTGGCACACACTGAGCTTCACCTTTACGCCAACCATCGCTCCCGTGCTGCTGGAAATCTATAGCCATGAAGGCGCTACGAGCGGCAACGATTGGTACATGGATGATTTCCTGGTAGAGGGGATTTAATCCGCGCTGAAAAGACAATGCCCGCTTCGATGCGGGCATTGTCTTTACAGGCTAGGGCTGATTATTTCGGACCGAGAATCTTCACCAGCTTATCCGGCGACGGCGCTCCTTGCTGTTGCTGCAATCCACCCTTGTCATCCAGATAGAAAATTGCCGGCGTGGCCGACAACTCCAGCTCGTCCATCAGCTTCATATTCGAATCAAGCTTGGCCTGGATATCCGCCGGGATCTTTTCCAGCGCCTGCAACTTGCTGCCTTTACCGGCCGACTCATGGGCTTCCAAGGCCTGTTGCGGGTCCTTGGCGGCAAACAGCGCGGCCGACTTGCCCGGGCTGTCTTCACGGATAATCCCCACCATGATGTGCCGCAACTGTACCTTGCCCGACTTCACCCACGGCCGTGCCTGTTCCCAGAACATGTTGCAGTACGGGCAGTTCGGGTCGCTGAACAGGTACACGATGCGCGGCGCGTCCTTGTTGCCGTCCTGGATCCAGTTGCTGTGTTCCATCTTGGCCCAGACTTCCTTGGCCATCGGCGCATACACCAGTTTCTCCAGCGGCGCGGTGCTCAGGTCATTGCCATCGGCGTCGTACAGGTTGCCGGCAATCACGCTTTTGCCATCGGCAGTCAGGTACAGCGCCATGCCACGGTTCTGGTATTGCGCCGCATAACCCGTGAGGCCGCTGGGCGCATCGAACTTGCCGATGATCTTGGCCCCCTTGGCTTCGATGTTCTTGATCGGCGCCGGCCAGTCTTCGGCGTGGACCAGGCTGGCGGCCAGGGTCAGGGGCAGGAGTGTCAGCAGGTGGCGGAGGCGGAGCATGGCGAATTCCTTGTGGTGGCCGGCAAGGCCGGTTTGGCGGGGGTCGGCTCGAAGCGCTCCATGGCGCGGGCCAGGCTGGCCTGTGAGAGTTCGCCCAGGTGGCTGTTGATCAGGCGACCATCAGGTTGGTAGAAGAGGGTGGTGGGCAAGGCCATGGAGCCGACGGCCTGGCCCAGGCGGCCGCTGGCGTCGAACAGCACGTTGTCCAGGTTCAGGCCCTGGGTCGCCAGATAGGTGGCGACGCTTTGCATGCTTTCGGCCTGGTTGACGAACAGGAAGGTCACGTCCGGGCGCTGGCGCTGGGCACTTTCCAGTACCGGCATTTCGCGCCGGCACGGCGGGCACCAGGTGGCCCACAGGTTGATCACCAGCGGGCCGCCCTTGTAGTCGGCCAGTTGCACGGTTTCGCCATTGGCGTTGCGCAGGGCAATGTCCGGCAGGTGCGTGCCTTTTTCGTAGAGGGTCAGGGACAGGCTGGTCAGGGCCCAGAACGCCAGGCCGGTGATCACGCCGGCGCTCAGCGGCTTGCGCAGCAGCGGGCGGCGCCAGCCGTAGATCAGCGCGCCGATGATCAGCACGATCACGCCGGGCCAGGCGAGAAAACCGCCGTCGCGCAGGTCGACGATTTGCAGCGGGTCATTCTGGTAGTACGACCAGTACATCAATACGAAGCTGACGCGTGCGGCGAGCATACCCAGCAGAAACAGGGTGAACAGCACCGACTCGGGGTTCTCGCCGCCGCGCTTGGCCACCCGCCAGCCCACCAGGGTGGCGAGGATCAACGCCGTGATCAGCAGCAAGTGATTCAGGGCGATGGCGAAGGTGCCGATGGTCAGTGTCAGCATCAGAGGGCTTCCCGGGCTTGGGTCCAGCGTTGCAGGAAGGCGGCGGCGTCGACTTCGCCGGTGATGCGCTGGGCGCGGCGCTCTTCACCGTCGGGGCCGATCCAGACGAAGCTCGGCGGGCCGGGGACCTTGTAGCGGCCCAGCAGCTCGCGGCTGGCGGCGTTGTCGGCGGTGACGTCGAGGCGCAGCAGGCGCACATCCTTGAGGGCGTCCAGTACCTCGGGTTTGCCGAACACCTGTTTTTCCATGATCTTGCACGACACGCACCAGTCGGCGTAGTAGTCCACCAGCACCCATTGGCCCTGGGCCTTGGCGCTGTCGAGCTGGCTTTGCAGCACGGCCGGGTCGTTGATGGTCATGAAGGCATCGTGGGCGGTGGGAGCACCGGCTACCCGCGAGCCGCTGTAGACCTTCAGCGGTTGCCACAGGTCGTCGCTGCCGCCGGCCGCGCCGATCACCAATACGCTGCCCCAGAGGCCCAGCACCAGCGAACCGGCACCGAACAGCATGGCGGTACGCCCGAAATCGTGGGCCAGGCGCCAGCCGCAGTAGGCCATGACCAGCGCCAGCACACCCCACAAGCCGAGCCACAGGGTTTCACCGACCACCGGGCGAATCATCAGCACGGCGGTGGCGAGGAACAGGAAGCCGAAGATGCCCTTGAGGATATTCATCCAGGTGCCAGGCTTGGGCAGGAAGCGGTTGCCCACGGTCACCAGCAGCAACAGTGGCACACCGATGCCGATGCCCATGGCAAACAGGATCAAGCCGCCGTGCAAGGCGTTGCCGCTTTGGGCGATGTAGAGCAGCGCGCCGGCCAGGGGCGCGGTCATGCACGGGCCCACCAGCAAGCCGGACAGGGCGCCGAGCACGCCGGCGCCTACCAGGCTGCCGCCGCTTTGGTTGCGGCTGACGTTGTCCAGGCGATCGCGCAGGAAGGCCGGCAGTTGCAGTTCAAAGAAGCCGAACATCGGCAGGGCGAGAATCACAAACAACGCAGCGAAGCTGCCGAGGATCCACGGGGTTTGCAGCAGGGCGGCGAGGTTGCCGCCGAGCAGCGCAGCCAATACACCGAGCGCGGCATACACCAGCGCCATGCACACCACGTAGCTGGCGGCCAGGGCAAAGCCGCGCCGTGGGCTGGCGCCGCTGCCGACCACAAGGCCGGCGAGGATCGGCAACATCGGCAGGGAACACGGGGCGAAGGCCAGCAGCAGGCCCAGGCCGAAGAACACCAGCAGGCTCCAGCCCAGGCTGCGTTGTTGCAGGCCGCTCGCCAGGCTTTGGTCCTGGGCCTGGCCGGTGGCGGCGACGGCAGGGTTGCCGCCCAGGTCCACGGTGATCGATTGCGGCGGGTAGCACAGGCCGGCATCGGCGCAGCCTTGCCAGCCGAGCTTGACCTGGCCGGTGGCGCCAGCGGGAATCTTCACTTCCAGGCCCTGGCGATAGACTTGCTGCTCGCCGAAGAACTCGTCGCTGTGGGCTTCGCCCTGGGGCAACGTCGGCTTTTCGGCCAGGCCATCGAATTTCATGCGCTGCTGGTACAGGTAGTAACCGTCGGCAATCTGCCAATACAACTGGGTTTCGCCGGAGGCCAGACGCTCGGAGGTAAAGGTGAAGGCTTTGCCTACCGGGAGGAAGTCGGGTTTGGTCTCGAATGGATTGTTGCCAGGCGCGGCCTGGGCGAATCCAGCAAACACTACCAGCAGAAAGATAAACAGATGCCGCATGATCAAGCCTTAGTTCGAAGCAAGTGGGACACACAATGTGTGGCGTTGATTAACCGATGATTAACCGGGCTATCCTAGAAAGAAGCGATTATCCGGGATTCTTGGCGTTGGCGGCATAATGCACGCTTAATCCACTGCCTTTTTAATCACCCTCACATTTTGCAAAGGGTTCACCATGCACGTACTGGTCTGTGAAGACGACGAGCTGATCGCCAGCGGCATTGTTGCCGGGCTCAGCGCCCAGGGCCTGACGGTCGAGCGCGTCGGCACGGCTGCGGCTGCCCGGGCGATGCTCAAGGTGGCGGAATTCGACGTGATGGTACTCGACCTCGGCCTGCCGGATGAAGACGGCTTGAAGCTGTTGCAGCAACTGCGCAGCCAGGGCCTGGAGATTCCAGTGCTGATCCTGACCGCACGGGATTCGGTGACCAACCGCGTCGACGGCCTGCAGGCCGGTGCCGACGACTACCTGCTCAAACCCTTCGACCTGCGCGAACTCGCCGCACGCCTGCACACCCTGTTGCGCCGGGTGGCTGGGCGCAGCGTCAACCTGATCGAGCACGGGCGCCTGACCTACAACCCCAGCAGCCGCGAAACGTTGCTGGGCGGTGAGTCGGTGGACCTGTCCCGCCGCGAGCAGGCGCTGTTGCAAGCCCTGTTGCAAAACCGTGGTCGGGTGCTCTCCAGCGAGCAGCTCAAGGACAGCGTCTACGGCCTGAACGACGAACTGGAAAGCAACGCCCTCAACGTGCACATCCACCACCTGCGGCGCAAACTCGGCAACGGCATCGTCGAAACCGTGCGCGGCCTGGGCTATCGCCTGGGCCCGGCTGACGGTGGAGAGGACGCTTCGTGATGAGCCTGCGCCTGCGGCTGACCTTCAAGCTCGGCGCAGCTTTCGTGCTGATCTGGGTCCTGGCCGCCGCGTGGATGCTCAACGACCTGCGCAACCAGATGATGTTTTCCCTCGACCAGCGCCTGGTGGCGTCGGCACGCATGGTGGCGGGCCTGATGGAGCAGATGCCCGGCCTTTCCAGCACGGGGGAGGGCGCGCACTTCAGCGCCGAACAATTGAACGTGCCAGGCGGTATGGCGTGCCAGGTCAGTTCCTTGCGCGGCGTGGTTTTGGCCCGCAGCCACACCACGCCGGACCAGGGCCTGGAGTCGCGCAAGAGCGGCTTTCGCGACCAGATGATTGATGGCGTGGGCTGGCGCAGCTTTACCCTGTCCCGTGGCGATTTGTTTATCACCACCGCCGACCGGCAGGTGGAGCGTGAAGCGTTGAACCTGTCGATCCTGCTGGCCGCCTCGGTGCCGGTGGGCGTGGCATTGTTGGGCTGCCTGTGCCTGTTGTGGCTGGGGATCGGCCAGAGCCTGTTGCCGCTCAACCGCATGCGTGACGCCTTGATGCGCCGCAGTGCCGACTCCCTCGAACCGTTGCAGATCAGCCCGCTGCCCAGCGAACTCAAGCCACTGCTCGACACCCAGAACCAGTTGCTGCAGCGCATCGCCAAGACCATCGAACGCGAACGCCGCTTGACCGGTGACGCGGCCCACGAACTGCGCAGCCCGTTGACCGCGATCAAGACCCACCTGCAAGTGGCGCGCATGACCGAAGGCGCCGCCCGTGACCAGTCCCTGGCCCACGCTGAAGAGGGCGCCGACCGCTTGCACCGCACCCTTGAGCAGTTACTGCTGCTGGCGCGGGTCGAAGGCAGCCTGTCGTTTGATGACGGCCTGCAATCGAGTGCCGAGCAAGTTGCGCAACTGGCGATCCAGGATGCCAACGGCGGCGACAATCAGCGTATTGACCTGATCCTGGCAGACGGTTTGTCCGAAAAACCTTTGGAAATGCCGGTGGGCCTGGCCGTCGCCGCCCTGCGCAACCTGCTGGACAACGCGTTGCGCCACACCCCGGCCGATACCCGGGTGGAGCTGAGTGTGTCCAGCACGGGTGACAACGTGGTGTTCCGGGTGCGTGACCATGGCGCGCCGATTTCCAGCGAAGACTTGCAACACTTGACCCAGCGCTTCTGGCGCAACGGCAACAGCCCGGGTTGCGGCCTGGGGTTGGCGATCGTCCAGGCCATCGTGCAGCGCTGCTCGTGCTCCCTGAAATTCGACAGCCAGGCCGATGGCATGCGCGTCGACCTGGGCATGCCGTTGCGGCGCTGAAACCTTCTTTTCACAGCACACATAGCTACCGCCATCCTCAAGCGCAACGCTTCAGGATGGCGGTCATTTTTTTGTGTTTGAACCGGCTGAATGACTCGGCCTGTGTTGAAAAGGACAGCCCCTATGTTGGTTATCGATTCCACGTATCCCGCAAACGACTTCAATGAGCGCAATGGCCAGGCCGTGCGCCAGGTGATTGTGCATTACACCGCCGCGCCCTTTGCCTCGTCATTGCGTGCACTGACCCGCGACGGTTTCAGTGCCCACTACCTGTTGGCCGACCCCAATGACGCCAGCTACCGCGCCGCCGGCTATGACGAGTTGCGGGTATTTCGCCTGGTGGACGAAGCGCAACGCGCCTGGCACGCCGGCACCAGCCACTGGGCCGGGCGCGATAACCTCAACAGCCGCTCCATCGGCATTGAAATCGTCAACCAGGCCCGGGATGACGCCGGTGTGTTGACCTTCCCGGCCTATGGCGCAGAGCAGATTGACGTGTTGATCGCCTTGATTCGTGACATTCAGGTGCGTTACCCGGCGATCGGTCCTACCGACATCCTCGGGCATTCCGACATTGCCTATTGGCGCAAGAGCGACCCCGGCCCCCGCTTGCCATGGCGCTGCCTGTTCGAGGCGGGCGTGGGGGCCTGGTATGAAGAGGTGGCCAAGATGGCCTATCAACGTCGGTTCGACATCGGCCTGCCGCCAGAGGTTGAGGTGGAGCGGGCGTTCCAGCGCTACGGTTATGCCCCGGCGAAAAATCGCCTGGGTTTCCAGCAACGTGTCCGTGCGTTCCAGATGCATTTTCGGCCCTCTGACTACAGTGGGCGGCTGGATGCGCAGACCTGCGCGATCCTGTATGCGTTGAATGAAAAATACACCGGGGTGGCCGGGTAAATCCGCTAAAGCTGTTTTTAACGACCACAGGTGTAAATCCTCCCTTCGCTGATGCGTTTCCAGAACAGGAAATCCGTGCGCGGCCCTTGGGCCTGGCGCCAACGGGTGGGCAGTTTGGTCACCATCATCAGCGTATTGAGGGATCGAGAGATGTCAGTCGCTACCAGCCGTATCGAAGAGACCCAGGCGGTCCCTGCGGAAACGCTTTACCAGTTCGATGAAACCCCGCTGCTGGCCCGCCAGCGCCAGCAGGAATCCAATGCCCGCAGCTACCCACGGCGCATTCCCCTGGCGCTCAAGCGCGCCCGAGGGATCTATGTCGAGGACGTCGAAGGCCGCAGCTTTATCGATTGCCTGGCCGGTGCCGGCACCCTGGCGCTGGGGCACAACCACCCGGTGGTGATCGATGCCATTCGCCAGGTGCTGAGCGATGAATTGCCGTTGCACACCCTGGACCTGACCACGCCGGTCAAGGACCAATTCGTGCAGGACCTGTTCGGCCTGCTGCCGCCGGCGCTGGCGCGGGAAGCCAAGATCCAGTTCTGCGGCCCCACCGGCACCGATGCGGTGGAAGCCGCGCTGAAACTGGTGCGCACCGCCACCGGGCGGAGCACGGTGTTGTCATTCCAGGGCGGTTATCACGGCATGAGCCAGGGCGCCCTGAGCCTGATGGGCAGCCTGGGGCCGAAGAAGCCACTGGGCGCGTTGCTCGGCAATGGCGTGCAATTCCTGCCATTCCCGTACGACTACCGTTGCCCGTTCGGGCTGGGCGGCGCGGAAGGGGTCAAGGTCAACCTGCATTATCTGGAAAACCTGCTCAACGATCCCGAGGCCGGTGTATTGCTGCCGGCGGCGGTGATCGTCGAGGTGGTGCAAGGCGAGGGCGGCGTGATCCCGGCTGATCTCGACTGGCTGCGCGGCCTGCGGCGCATTACCGAGCAGGCTGGCGTGGCGCTGATTGTCGACGAAATCCAGAGCGGCTTTGGTCGCACCGGCAAGATGTTTGCCTTCGAACATGCCGGCATTGTCCCGGACGTGGTCGTGCTGTCCAAAGCCATCGGCGGCAGCCTGCCACTGGCGGTGGTGGTGTATCGCGACTGGCTCGACACCTGGTTGCCGGGCGCCCATGCCGGGACCTTCCGTGGCAATCAGATGGCCATGGCGGCCGGCTCGGCGGTGATGCGTTACCTCAAGGACCACGACATTCCCGCCCACGCGGCCGCCATGGGCGAGCGCCTCGGCGAGCACCTGCGCATCCTGCAGCGCGACTTCCCGCAGTTGGGAGACATTCGTGGCCGTGGGCTGATGCTCGGTGTGGAATTGGTGGACCCCGCCGGTGCGCCTGATGCCCAGGGCCACCCGCCGGTGCATCGCCAACTGGCGCCGCTGGTGCAGCGTGAATGCCTCAAGCGCGGGTTGATTCTCGAACTGGGCGGGCGACACGGCAGCGTCGTGCGTTTCCTGCCGCCGCTGGTGATTACTGCCGCAGAAATCGACCGTGTGGCCGAGATTTTTGGTCGTGCCCTGGCGGCGTCGGTCACCAGCCTCTAATTTTTTATCGGGCTGGCACGTTCCTTCTTACATCAGCTGTGCGTGGTGCGCAGCCAGCCTTACACCGACGGAGAACAGCAATGACCTCAGTATTCGACCGCGAAGACATCCTGTTTCAGGTAGTGGTCAACCATGAAGAACAATATTCCATCTGGCCCGACTACAAGGCCGTGCCGGAAGGCTGGCGCACCGTGGGCAAGAGCGGGATGAAGAAAGAGTGCCTGGCCTACATCGAAGAAGTGTGGACCGACATGCGCCCGCTGAGCCTGCGCCAGAAGATGGATAGCCAGGCACTTGCCGGCTGACCCGGACCTCGGGCATAACACCGACTCAAATGTGGGAGCGGGCTTGCTCGCGAAGGCGTTGTTTCAGTCACCGTATGTGTTGACTGTCACACCGCATTCGCGAGCAAGCCCGCTCCCACATTTACTGTGTTTCGCCGGTGAGAGGCGCGTTACAGCGCCTTGATCACCTGATCCACATTGCCTTCCAGTTCCGCCACCGGGTCGGCGCCATCGGTGCCCAGCACCAGCAACTTCGCCCCGCCCGCCGTGACCGCCGCCTGCACTGCATCGCTTGGCTTGCGGTGATGCAGCACCACGGCCACCTCATTCTCCTTCAAGCCTTCGCTCAGTTGCTGCAACGCCTCGGGTGTCCACTCGGTATCCGCCCTTGCATCGGTGCTGACCAGCTCCAGGTTCAAGCCACTGACGAGATAAGCAAAGTGATCGCTCAAGCTGGCCACCGTCAGGTTATCGGCCTTGGCCAGTCGCGCTTCGCTGTCGGCGGTGAGCTTGAGCAGGCGTTGCTTGAGCGCGGCCAGGTTGGCTTCGATCTGCGGCTTGGCCTCGGGCGCCAGGCGGCTCAGGTCGGCGGCCATCACATCGGCCATGCGCCCCATGTTGTTGCTGGCTTGCCACGGCTGGCTGTTCAGGCCGTCGGTGGCGCCCGGCTGCACGGCAATCCCCGGCAAGCCGCCGTCCACCGGGCGCGCGGCGTCGACTTCGACGATGCGGATATTGCTGCGCCGGGTCACCGGGTACAGCGGGTCGTCGGGCCACAGCGAGCGCAGGCCGATGGCTGCATCGGCGTCCAGCGCCAGGGTGTTCAGCGCCTGCGCACCGCGCCCGGTGAAATAGGCGACTTGCCGCGAGCCGGGCAGGTTGGCCGGTGCCGCGCGCTCAAGCTGTACGTCAGTGCCTTTGAGCAACACCTGCGCCAAGCCATAGGTGATCGGCAAGGCGGCGAGGACTTTTACCGGTTTTGTCGCCTTGGCCTGGTTCAAGGCAACATGGCCAACGCCTTGGTTGGCGGTGATCTGTAGCGGCTTGACGCCGTCGGCGGCGAATGCCGGTGTGGCAATGGCCAGGGCCAGAAGCAGTGGTCGAAACATCGGGCGCATTATCCAAGATTCCCTTTCAGGCTGGGGACCGTGCCGCGGGCGATGGCGGCGAGGGCGAAGGCGATACCGGCTACCAGAATGATCGCGGCACCGGACGGAATCGGCAGGTCGAAGATGATCGGCAGCAGGATCCCGCACAGGGTGCTGACGGTGGCGATCACCACCGAGATCCAGAAGAAGCCCTTGAGCGACTGGCTCAACAGGCGTGCGGCGGCCGCCGGAATCACCAGCAACGCACCCACCAGGATCGCGCCGATGACCTTGACCGCCGCCACGGTGATCAGGGTCACCAGGATCACGAACAGGTAGTCCAGGGTCTTCACCGCCACCCCGCGCACCGCCGCCAACTGCGGGTTGAAGCTGGCGAGCATGATGCGGTTGTACAGCGGCAGGGCCAGGGCCATCACCAATGCGCCGACAATCGCCAGCACCAACAGGTCATTGCCGTTGACGGTCAGCACCGAGCCGAACAGCACGTTTTCGAGAATGTGCACGTTGATCTTGCCCGCCAGAATCAGCAGCAGGCTCGCGCCCAGGGCCAGGGACACCGAGAGGAATACGCCGATCAGCGTGTCCGGCGCCAGGCCGGTGCGGTTGCGCAGGTAGTTGAGCAGGATCCCGAACAGCAGGCAGTAGCCGAACAGGCTGCCGTAAGGCCCGGTGTAGGGTTCCCCCAGCAGAATGCCCACGGCCACGCCGGTCAGTGCGGCATGGCCCACGGCTTCGGAAAAGAACGCAAAGCGCTTGACCACCACCAGGGTGCCCAAACCGCCCAGCACCGGGCCGATCAGCAGGCCGGCGAGCAGGGCGTTGACTACAAATCCATAGGCCAGCGCTTCCGGCAGATACCCGGAAGACGCCCAGCCCTGGACCATCAGGCGAAAGGCTTCATAGCTCATAAGGCCGGGCTCCGTGGGTGGGTGGAGAACAGGGTCAGCAGGCGGTCCGGGGTCAGTGCTTCTTTCGGCGTGGCGTCGAACAGCACACGGCGGTTCAGGCCGGTGACGCGATCGGCCAGGCGGCCGACGGCTTCCAGGTCGTGTTCGATCCACAGCACGGTGATCCCGGCCTGGCGCCAGTCGTTCAGCAGCCGCTCGAACACCTGGATCCCGGCTTCGTCCAGCGCCGACATCGGTTCGTCCAGCACCAGCAAGTGCGGTGCCGGGATCAAGCCCTGGGCCAGCAGCACCCGCTGGCGTTCACCGCCAGACAGGGCACCCATGCGCCGCTTGCGCTTGTCCTGCATGCCGACTCGCTCCAGTGCGTCGCCAATCGCGGCGGCGTAATGTTTGGACAGCCCGAGAAACGCCGGACGCCGCTGGCACATCGCGGCCATGAAATCGTCGACGGTCATCGGCAAGCCCCGGTCGAACTCCAGCGCCTGGGGCACGTAGCCGATGGTGCCGGGTGCATCCGGCCAATGCAGGCTCAACTGGCCCTGGTGCGGCGTTTGCCCCAGCAGGGTCTTGATCAGCGAGCTTTTGCCGCCGCCGTTGGGGCCCACCAGCGCATGGATGCTGCCGGGCTGCACCTGGAAACTCACTGCATCGAGGATCACCGCACGGCCCAGGGTCAGCGCGACGTTATCGAAGTCGAGGGTCGGGCCAATGCTGGCCACACTGAGGTGTTCAGCCGCCGTCATGCCCCGGACTCCTGAATCGCCCGCACCACGGTGTTGAGGTTGCCGGTCATTTCCACTTCGTATTTTTCCGCGCTGTAGTCGCCATAGGAAATATGCGACAGCGGGTACAGCTTCACCCCGGATTCACGCTGGATGGTGTCGACGTAGCTGGACGGGAAATCCATCTCCGAGAAGATCACTTTCACGTCCAGTTCCCGCAGTTGGTCGATGGTTTTCTTCAACTGGCTGGGGCTCGGCTCGATACCGTGGGCCGGTTCCACCACGGCGGTGACTTCCAGGCCGAATTCCCGCAGCAGGTAGTCATATGCCGCGTGCACGGTGGCCACCCGCAGGTCGGGGTTGGGCGCGCTGGTGAGCTTGGCCAGGGCGTCGGCGCGCATCTGGCGCAGGCGCTTGCCGTAGGCGCGGGCGTTCTGGGTGTAGGTCTTGGCGTTGTCCGGGTCGAGCTTGCCCAGTTCCCGGGCAATGTTGTTCACCTGGGCAATCGAGGCGCTGATGGACAGGAAGGTGTGCGGGTTGACCACCTTGCCCGCACCGCGCGCAGCGTTGCCGGTGGCGGCCAGCAGCGGCACGTTGGCGTTGGCCTCGATCACCGGGATGTCCGGGCGCTCGCTGGTGGCGATCATGCGGTCGGCGAAATCGTCATGGCCGACGCCGTTGAGCACGATCACATCAAGGGTGCCGATGCGTTTGATGTCTTCGGCGCGGGGTTCGTAGGCATGGGGATTGAAACCGGCCGGAATCAGCGGGACAACTTCAGCCTTGTCGCCGACGATATTGGCGACGTAGCTGTAATACGGGTGCAGCGTGATGCCGATGCGCAGGCGCTTTGCCGGGTCGGCACTGGCGAACGGGGCCAGCAGCACGGTGATCAGGCCGACCAGCACCAGACGTAATAATGGAGATGAAATAGACATGGTCTTCTCTCGGCTGCAACGTGAATTCAGTGACGATGCTGGCGGGTGACACCGGCATCGAATTGCGCGACTACCTGCTGCCAGCCCGCGCTGATCAGCGCCTGGTCAGTGAGGTCGGTGGGGGCGGTGAGGTGGGCGCTGCGGTTGAGCCAGATATCCGGCTCGGCGCCGCGGATGCGCATCAACAGCGAACCGCTGAGGTCCGGCGTCTGGCTCAGGCCCAGATAGGCCGCGTCCAGCAACTGCCAGCGGTGGTCGCCACGGCTCACCGAACTGGCGTCCTGGGCAAAGGGCGCGAAGCCCTCTTCGGCCAGCTGTTCAGGCGTCGGCAGAGCGCTGTGTTCCTCCTGCAGCAAGTGGATTTCATCCAGGGTCACCCGCAGGTCGGCGTAGATGCCTTGCTCGGCGGCGCTGAGGTCGCGGCGGGCGTCCAGTTGGTGGCTGGGCACGGCGGCGATCTCCTGGCTTTCACCGCGCAAGGCCACCACCGTGCCGGCAACGGCGAGGATGATCAGGCACAACAGCAGGACATACAGGGTTTCGTGCCCGGCACCGGCCGGGCGCACGACTTGGGTTGTACGGCTCATTGGGGCTGGATATCCGCTTGGTCGATTTCCACCACGTGGCCGGGGCCGGCATCAAACAACACGTAGAACTCGGCGGAGGGTTTCTTGAAGGTCAGCTTCGAGTCTTCTCCCAGCTTGCCGGGCACCAGGATGGTCTCGTCGTAGCCGATCACATCCAGGGTCACGCCGGGGGCACCGCTGCCATCGGAGAAACCACCGGTGCACTGGATCTGCTCGCCGGCGATTTCCTTGCATTCGCACATCGGGTTGTGGGCGAGGGCGACGGTACTGAAACCGGCACTGAGGATCAGCGCGCCAACGGTGCGGGCCAGTTGCGGCAAAGTCATGGTTTAACTCCTCGTTTTTTCAGCCAGTCGATGGTGGCCGGCGATGCCTGGCTCAAGGGAATGGAGGCCTGGTGCATGGCGCCGTCCCAGCCTTCCATGGTGATCCACACTTCGGCGTCCAGCGGGGTGCGCTCAGGGATCGGCAACGCGGCGCCCATGCGGTATGGGGTGCCAAAGAAAATCACCCCGGCCGCCCGCAGGCTGCGGGGCTTGCCGATACGCAGGTAGGTCGCCTTGACCTGGTCGATGCACGTGGCACACAGGGCAGCGTTGAAGGATTTCATCGGGCCTGCCGGGTCCGGGCGCGGCGGCTCGTTGCGTAGCTCGGCGAGCTTCAGGCTCCAGGGGCCGACCTGTACTTCGCCGATCTCCCGTTCGCCCAGGCCGCTGTCGCCGCGAAACAGTGCCGCGTCGGCAAAGTACTTGGGCATGAAGCCCAGGGGCACCAGCAACAGCAGGATATTGATGTGGAAGCGCCATTTGAGCCAGAAGGCCCGCAGGGGCGAGGGGGGTTGAACCGTCATGGCCTTGTTCATGGGTTGGCCTCCGTGGTCTCAGCCTGCAAGGCCTGGGTTTTCGCCGGTTGACGGGCTGCCTTGGCTTCGCGTTTCAGCGCATTGAGGGTGGCCAGAGCCGTGCGTTTGGTCCAGATCAGCAAGCCGCTCAAGACCATCATGCTCAGCACCAGGCCGAAGAAGGCCCAGATCAGCTTGATCCAGATCCCGCCAAAGTCCCCGGTGTGCAACGGGCGCATGGATTCGGTGACGAACTCCAGGGCCGAACGGTCGGACAGCAGGTGCGAGGCGGCGATTTCGCCGTTGTACGGGTTGATTTCCGCGGTCTGGAACATCAGCGGGTACCAGCCACGCCCGCCGATGCGCAGGTGGCTGTAGGCGTTGCTGGGCAGGCTCACGAAGCTGGCCTCAAGCCCGGGAATGCGCTGGGTGGCGATGTTGATCGCCTCGTCCAGGGGAATCATGGGCGCCGGTACGCCCGGGGCGGACATCGGCACTTTGTCGCGGGCAATCGCCGGGACGATCGGCTCGCTGGAAATGGTGATCTGGTTATCACCCAGGATCGCCTGGATCAGGAACCAGGTGCCGGTGATCGAGATCACCGCGATAAACCAGATCGACCAGATGCCGCTCAACCGGTGGAAGTCGCCCCAGAAAATCCGCGCACCGTGACGAATGCGCAGGGTCGGCCTGAAAAAACCTTTCCAGAAACGCTTGTAGACCACGAGGCCGGTGACCAGCGAGGCCAGCAGCGGCAAGCCCAGCAGCGAGACCAGGTACCAGCCCCAGCTGTAGCCATTGGTGAAAGGCACCAGCCACCAGCCATGCAGGGCACGGGTAAATTGCTGGAAGTTGAACGATGGGCTGATGCCCTGGATCACCCCGGTGTATGGGTTGACGTAGACCTCCAGCGAGCGCCCGTCGGGGTAGCTGAGGTCGGCGCTGAGGGCGAAGTGCGATTCGTCCGGGCGGCTCAGGGATTCGACGATCACCTGGGGTTCGGCGCGCTTGATGGCGCCGATCACCTGGTCGTAGGTGAGCGGTTCGGCATCGTCCGACGGCTTGCTGGCGCGGATGTCCGGGTTGGCCAGCCAGACGATCTCCTGGCTGACCACCGCCAGGGTGCCGGTGACGCAGACGATCAGCACAAAGAACCAGATGGGCAATGCCAGCCAGCTGTGCACGAGAAACCAGAGTTTTGAGCGTGACTTCTTCGACATGTGAATGAGGGTCTTGATCGGAGGGAGGCGGTAAAGGCCCGGAAAACGCCACCCGTAGCTTTTGCTGACGCGAGCGGCTGTATCTAAGTTAAGACGGATGAGAAACACAAAACCCTAAGGCGGATATGAAAGTAAATGTTTCAGATACGCATTCATGCAACACGAAACATGTTCCGAGCCATCACCAAGGCGGGATTGATGGGGCGGGGGCGCTGCCTATGATGGGGTCATACCGTTGAGCGAGCCCCATAATGACTTCTGCCAGAACCCTCTACGACAAACACATCGATTCCCACACGGTGTGCCGCCTGGATGACCAGGGCCATGTGCTGCTGTACATCGACCGCCAGGTGATCAATGAATACACCAGCCCGCAAGCTTTCAGCGGCTTGCGCGAGGCGGGCCGTGGTGTGTGGCGGCCCGGTACGGCGTTTGCGGTGGTCGACCATGTGAACCCCACCACGCCCAAGCGCATCGCGACCATGCCGGATGCGGGCGGCGCGCGCCAGGTGTCGTACCTGGCGGAAAACTGCCGGGATTTCGGGATCGAGCTGTTGGATATCCTCGACAAGCGCCAGGGCATCGAACACGTGATCGCCCCGGAGCAGGGTTTTATCCTGCCGGGCATGGTGATCGCCGCCGGCGACAGCCACACCACCACCTACGGGGCCTTGGGCGCGTTCGGCTTTGGCATTGGCACTTCGGAAATCGAGCATTTGCTGGCCTCGCAAACCCTGGTCTACAAGCGTCTGAAAAGCCTGCGTGTGACCGTGGACGGCGAACTGGCCCGTGGGCTGACCTCCAAGGACGTGATCATGGCGCTGATCGGCAAGATCGGTGCCTCGGGTGCCACCGGCTACGCCATTGAGTTTTGTGGGTCGACCATCGATGCCCTGAGCGTCGAGGCGCGCATGACCATCTGCAACATGGCGGTGGAAGCCGGTGCACGTGGAGCCTTCATGGCGCCGGACGAAAAGGTCTTCGCCTACCTCAAGGGCAAGCCACGCGCGCCGAAGGGCGAGTTGTGGGAACGCGCCCTGGTGGGCTGGCGCCAACTGCACTCGGATGCCGACGCGGTGTTCGACCTCGAAGTGCAGCTGGATGCCAGCGCCCTTGAACCGATGGTCACCTGGGGCACCAGCCCCGACCAGGCCGCGCCCATCGGTGCCCGCGTGCCGGACCCGCAAGACATCAGCGACCTGATCCTGCGCCAGGACATGCGCCGTGCCTTGAACTACATGGGCCTGGAAGCGGGCATGCCGTTGAGCGACATTGTGATCAGCCACGCGTTTATCGGCTCCTGCACCAACGCCCGCATCGAAGACCTGCGCGACGCCGCCAGCGTGGTGCGCGGCAAGCACGTGGCCGACCATGTGCGGGCGATGATCGTTCCGGGCTCCACCGAAGTGCGTGACCAGGCCGAAGCCGAAGGCCTTGCCGCGATCTTTATCGACGCCGGGTTTGAATGGCGCCAGTCGGGCTGCTCGATGTGCCTGGCGATGAACGACGACGTGCTGGAGCCGGGCGACCGCTGCGCCTCCAGCACCAACCGCAATTTCGAAGGCCGCCAGGGCGCGGGTGCCCGCACGCACCTGATGAGCCCGGCCATGGTCGCCGCTGCGGCCATCACTGGCCGGCTGACGGATATTCGCCACTTTGGAGACCGCACATGAGCTTGCAACCCTTCACTCGGATCACCGGCAAGGCGGCGCCGATGCTGGCGGCCAATATCGACACCGACGTGATCATGCCCAAGCAGTTTCTCAAGGGCATCGACCGCAACGGGCTGGATCGCGGGTTGTTCTTTGATTTGCGCTTTTTGCCCTCGGGTGAGCCTGACCCGCAATTTGTGCTGAACCAGCCGGCCTGGCAGGGCGCGAGCTTTATGGTAGTGGGGCCGAACTTCGGCTGTGGGTCCAGCCGGGAGCATGCGGTGTGGGGCCTGAAGCAGATGGGCATTCGCGCGTTGATCGGCAGCAGCTTTGCGGGGATTTTCTATGACAACTGCCAGCGTAACGGGGTGTTGTTGATCACGCTGGAGGAGGCGGTGTTGCAGCGGTTGGGGCAGATGGTGAGTCAGCCTGAGCAGGCGCAGATCAGTGTGGACCTGGAGGCGCAGGAGATCCTTTTGGCGGACGGGCAGGTGATTGCGTTCCAGATCGATACGTTGCGCAAGACTGCGTTGTTGTTGGGGTTGGATGCTATTGGCACGACGTTGCAGCGCAGTGAGCAGATCAAGGCGTTTGAGCGTGAGCATTTGGCGGCCAATCCCTGGCTCGGGTGATGGGGCTGTAGTTGCAGGTTGGCTGCTCCGCACTGCCTGCGTTCGGCCTCGGGCTGAATGGGGCAGTCAGATCAAAATCAAGAGCCCAGCGGCCTCCCGGCCGGCTTNNACAGATCTGCTTTTCTGTGGGCGCGGGCTTGCTCGCGAAAAACCTGAGAGCGCCGCGTTCATCCAGAATGCCAGCATCATCGTTAACGATCTTCGCGAGCAAGCCCGCTCCCATATTTGGACCGTGCCCGCTTTTGATTTGGCTTTTTCCTCTACAACACTCAAGCCGGCCGGTAGGCCGCTGTAAGAGCAGAACCGTCAGCGGCCGTTACCGCAGCAACGGATATGTACTCAAACCCGGCACGCTAAATCGACAACCCCTTGAAGTGCTCCTGCAAAAACTCCACACACGCCCGCAACTTCCCGGAGTAGGCCAGCCGCGTCGGGTACACCGCCCACACGTTGGCGCTCTGGGTGTAGTCGTGCAGCACCTGCACCAGTTTCCCTTGCTCCAGCAGCGGCTTCACATCCCACATCGAACGCAGCAACACGCCGCGCCCGTCCAGGGCCCATTGCAAGACGATCTCGCCGTTATTCGACGACAACGGCCCGCGCACGCGCACGCTTTCCTGCACGCCATCGCGCTCCAGGTGCCAGATGCCAAACGCGTTGTCGCGCTCCTTGAGCACCAGGCAGTCGTGCTGTTCCAGGTCGCTCAAGTGCTGCGGCACACCACGGCGTTCGAGGTAGGCGGGCGCCGCACACAGCACCCGCCGGTTACTCACCAGCCGGCGACCGATGTGTTGCCCGGGGATGTCGTCGCCCACGCGAATCTCCAGGTCGAAACCCTCGCTGACGATATCCACCACCCGGTCGAACAGGTCCAGGCGAATCTCCAGGTCCGGGTATTGTTCGGCCAATAGCGACAAGGCCGGTGCCACATGGTTACGACCGAAACCGAAGCTGCTGCACAAATGCAGGTGGCCGCGCGGGCTGTCGTGGGCGTCGGAAAGCTCGTCGGACAACTGCTGGAAGTCTTCGAGAATCCGCACGGCCCAGCGCTGCACGCGCTCACCGTCTTCGGTCAGGGCGATACGGCGGCTGGTGCGGTGCAGCAGGCGGGTGGCGAGGGTGGTTTCGAGAATCTGGATACGCTTGCTGACGTAGGCCGGGGACAAACCCAGCTCGTCGGCAGCCGCAGCAAAGCCGGCCTTGCGGATCACGGTCAGGAATACCCGCAGGTCTTCAGGTAGGGGCACGGTATCTTTCTTGTTGTTCATCAGAAACAGGCATGGCGGCATGAACCGCCAGAATAGCACCGGTATGGCGAAGGAGTTTCTGTGGTGAGGGCGCTTGCTGTGGCAAGGGAGCTTGCTCCCGCTGGAGTGCGTAGCGCTCCCAAAGATCTTGGGGCCGCTGCGCAGCCCAGCGGGAGCAAGCTCCCTCGCCACAGGGGATTGGTGTTTAAGGGTTACTCGGCGGCGATCTTCGCCTGGGCGGCGGCCCGTGCATGGCGGCCGTGCTTGAGGGCGATGGGCGCCATTTTCTCGCGATCCAGTTCACCTTCCCACGCCGCCACCACCAGCGCCGCCACGGCATTGCCGATGATGTTGGTCAGTGAGCGGCATTCAGCCATGAACCGGTCCACACCCAGGATCAGCACCATCGCCGCCACCGGCACCGTCGGCACCACCGCGAGGCTGGCGGCCAGCGCGACAAAACCTGCGCCCACCACCGCACCGGCGCCTTTTGAGGTAAGCATCGCCACCGCCAGCAGGGTCAGTTGTTGCTCCAGCGTCAGGTCGATATTGGTCGCCTGGGCCAGGAACAGCACCGCCAGGGTCATATAGATGTTGGTGCCGTCCAGGTTGAAGGTGTAGCCGGTGGGCACCACGATCCCCACCACGCCTTTGGACGCGCCAAGGCTTTCAAGTTTCTGGATCAGTTGCGGCAGGGCCGATTCGGAGGAGCTGGTGCCCAGCACGATCAACAGTTCAGCCTTGATGTACGTCAGCAGCTTGAAGATGCTGAACCCCACATACCGGGCGATGCTGCCCAGCACCACGGCGACGAAGAAAAACGCGGTGACATAGAACGTGCCCACCAGTTTCAACAGCGGCAGCAGCGAGCCCAGGCCGTATTTGCCGATGGTGAAGGCGATGGCCCCGAAGGCCCCGATCGGCGCGACGCGGCTGATCATCCCGACGATGCGGAAGAACACTTCGCTGGCCTGGTTGATCACGCCGACCAGGGGCCGGCCCTTCTCGCCGATCATCACCAGCCCGAGGCCAAACAGCACCGACACAAACAGTACCGGGAGGATTTCGCCTTTGGAGAAGGCGTCGAAGAAGGTAGTGGGGATCACATGCATCAGGAACCCGGTGACGCCTTCGCCGTGTTCGGCCTGGCCGACAAAGCCGGCGATGGCGGAGGTATCGAGGGTCTTCACGTCGATATTGAAACCCACGCCGGGGTGCAGCAGGTGCGCGGCGAGGATGCCGATTACCAGGGCGATGCTGGAGACGATCTCAAAGTACAGCAGCGCCTTGCCGCCGACGCGGCCCACCTGCTTCACGTCGTGCATGCTGGTGATGCCGGAGACCACGGTGCAGAAGATGATCGGGCCGATGATCATCTTGATCAGCTTGATAAACCCGTCGCCCAACGGCTTGAGGTCGATGCCCACCTGAGGCCAGTGGTTGCCGATCAACACGCCCAGCACAATGGCGATGATCACCTGCACATACAGGGTTCCCAGCAGTTTTCTGATTGTCATTTTTATTATCTCGAGACGTTTTTTGGGCAAGCAGATCCCGTCGCAGGCTGTTTCAAGCCTGCGGGGCGGGATCGGTCAGGTCAGCGGTTCATAAAGGCTCAGCGAAGGAAGGTCAGGGCTTCGCCGAGCAGCACTTCAGGGATTTCTTCTGCGATGTAGTGGCCGGCCGGCAGGGCCTTGCCACGTACGTCGGTCGCGACTTTCTGCCATTCCTTGAGGGGTTCGAAGCAGCGCCCGACGGTGCCTTCGGCGCCCCACATCACCAGCAGCGGCAACTCCAGGTGGTTGCCCTTGTCGATATCGGCGCGGTCGTGCTCAAGGTCGATGCCGGCGGCGGCGCGATAGTCCTCGCAGATCCCGGTGGCGGTGCCCGGCAGTTTCAGGCAACGCAGGTATTCGGCGAAGGCTTCATCGGTGAACGGCTTGAGCCCGGCACTGCGGCTGCCCATGACGCTGCGCAGGTAGAGTTCCGGGTTGCCTTCAATCAGGCTCTCGGGCAACGGCGCCGGGCGGATCAGGAAGAACCAGTGCCAGTAGGCGCGGGCAAAGGCTTCGTCGGTCTGGGCGTACATGGACAGGGTTGGTGCGATGTCCAGCAGCACCATGCGCTGCACGGCCTTGGGGTGGTCCAGGGCCAGGCGATGGGCGACGCGGGCGCCACGGTCGTGGGCCAGCACCGAGAACTCGTCGAAGCCCAGGGCTTTCATCAGCTCGACGCCGTCGCGGGCCATTTCACGTTTTGAATAATTGGTGTGATGGTCAATGGCGGCGGGCTTGCTGCTGTCGCCATAACCGCGCAGGTCGGCGGCGACCACGGTGAAGTGTTCGGCCAGTTGCTCGGCGACCTTGTGCCAGATGACGTGGGTCTGCGGGTGCCCGTGCAGCAGGAGCAGGCCGGGACCCGCGCCGCCTTTGCGGTAGCTGATGTCCACACCGTTGACGTGGCGCTGGTCTTTTTGGAATCCGGCGAACATGGAATGACTCCTTGTGATGATTGCTTGCATCCTGAAATCACACGGCGCCCGGGGCAAGGGGGAAAGCGTGGAGGGGTTGTTCATGAAGTGTGTTGAAGCCCGATCTTTCAGGCAGTGCAGTTCAACGGTGGGAGCTGGCTTGCCTGCGATGCAGGCAACTCGATGTATCAGTCGCACCGAGGTGATGCCATCCCAGGCAAGCCAGTTCCTACCGTTGGGTTGTGTCGCCCAGGCGACTTCATCCTTGCTTGAACAACGCCTCGGCCCGCTGGCGAACTTGCGCCTCGGTCAAGTCCTCCTTGCGAGTGGCCAGGAACCACACATGCCCGAAGGGGTCTTTCAGCGTCCCGGAACGGTCACCGTAAAACTGATCCTTGGGTTCTGAAATCGCCGTGCCGCCGGCCTTGATGGCCTGGGCGAACTGTTGGTCGACATCTTGCACATAGAGATGCAGGCACACGCTGGGGTGTTCTTTTCCCGGACTGCCGAACGACATTTCGCCACAGGGCGAGGCCATCATGATCGCCGAATCGCCAATGCGCAGTTCGGCATGGCCGATCTTGCCGTCGGGCATGTCCAGGCGCATGACTTCGGTGGCACCAAAGGCTCGTTTGTAGAACTCGATGGCTTCAGCGGCTTTGTCGATGCCCAGGTACGGCGTGATGCTGTGGTAGCCCTCGGGAATGGGTTTAACGCTCATATCGTTCTCCTTGATGGTGGTAGTGGAGGGACGGCTTTTTCACTATAGGCCACGTGCGCCGTGGCTTGCGGGCAGCCGACGAGGTGTTGCCCAGGCAACAGCAAACCGGCAGTTTGCTGCGCCAAGGGCGGTCTGCCGCGCGTATATCGGGAGCAAACCCTTGTGTTTGAAGGCCAGGCGCCTCAGGCACAGAAGCTGCAATGCCTCTGGCAAACCATTCGCCCGAGAGCGTTGTATGTCTGTACTGCCTGTATCTGCCGATTACCCGATTCACACGCCCCACGCCGAGTTGATCCGCGACGAGGCCCACGCACTGGCCGTTGCCCGCCGAGTCGCTGCCGTGTTGCTGGAGCAGGACGCCGAGCGCGATCGCACCCGCCAGGTGCCCGCGGAGGTCGTCGACCTGTATTCCAACAGCGGCCTATGGGGCATCAGCGTGCCCCGCGAGTTTGGTGGTGCCCAGGTGTCCTACGCGGTGTTGGCCCAGGTGATTGCGATTATCTCGGCGGCCGACCCTTCGCTGGGGCAAATCCCGCAGAACCATTACTGCCTGCTGGAAGATATCCGCCTGCAAGGCACGCCCGAGCAGCAGGCGTACTTTTTTGGCCTGGCGCTGGAAGGGCATCGGTTTGCCAATGCGCTGTCGGAAACCGGCGGCAAGAACGTCCAGGACATCCAGGCGACCATTCGCCGGCAAGGCGATGGCTATGTGATCAACGGTCGCAAGGGTTATTGCACCGGTTCGCTGTATGCCCACTGGCTGGCGGTGCTGGCGCTGGATGAACAGCAGAATGCGCAATTGGCGTTCGTGCCGCGCGGCACCGCAGGCCTGGTGGTGGTCGACGACTGGGACAGCATGGGCCAACGCACCACCTCCAGCGGCACGGTGCTGGCCGAAGGCTTGAAGGTGCCGGCGTTCAATCTGTTTCCTACCCATCGCTCCTACGATTCGCCGACCCTGGCCGGGCCTTTCGCCCAATTGACCACCGCCGCCATCGACGCCGGCATCGCCCGTGCCGCGTTGCGTGACACGGTGCAGTTCGTCCGGCAATTCGCCCGTCCATGGATCGATGCCGGGGTGGAAAACGCCAGTGAAGACCCGCTGACTATCATCCAGGTCGGCGCGCTGGATATTCGCCTGGAAGCGGCGGAAGCCTTGCTGGAGCGGGCCGGAAAGGCCCTGGACGCCGCGCGCCCGGCACCCGATGAAGACAACGTTGCCCACGCCTCCCTGGCTGTCGCGCGAGCCAAGGTACTGACCACTGAAATCGCCATTGAAGCCAGCAACAAGCTCTTCGAACTCGGCGGCACCCGCTCCACCCTGAAGAAGCACAACTTCGACCGTCACTGGCGCAATGCACGGGTGCATACCCTGCATGACCCGGTGCGCTGGAAGTATCACGTGGTGGGCAACTGGCTGCTCAACGGCGCCAAGCCACCGCGTCACGATTGGTCTTGACCCATGGCCGAGCTGTTTAAAAACATCTATTGGGCCGACATCGGCCAAGCCTGCCTGGAAACCCTGAGCATGCTCAGCGCGGCCCTGGGTTTTACCGTGCTGCTGGGGTTGCCGCTGGGGGTGCTGTTGTTCCTCACCGGCAAGCGCCAGTTGCACGAAACCCTGGTGGTGTATCGGGCGCTGTCGGTGGTGGTCAACGTGCTGCGCTCGCTGCCGTTCATCATCCTGCTGATTGTGCTGATCCCGGTGACCACCTTGCTGGTGGGCACCTCCCTGGGCGTGGCCGGCACCATTCCGCCGTTGGTGGTGGGCTGTACGCCGTTCTTCGCGCGGCTGGTGGAAACCGCCTTGCGCGAAGTCGACCGTGGCGTGGTGGAGGCCACCCAATCCATGGGCGCCAGCACCTGGCAGGTGATCCGCCACACGTTGTTGCCGGAAGCCCGGGGCGGGCTGCTGGCAGCGGTCACTGTCACCGCGATTGTGCTGGTGGACTACACCGCCATGGCCGGGGTGATCGGTGGCGGTGGCCTGGGCGACCTGGCTATCCGCTACGGCTATCAGCGTTTCCAGACCGACGTGATGGTGGTCACCGTGTTGCTGCTGTTGGTGCTGGTGCAGGCCCTGCAGATGACCGGTGACCGTTTGGTGGCGCATTACAGCCGCCGTTGATTCCTATAACTAATGCCTTCGGAGCAACCATGAAAAAATCCCTGGCCATCTTGGCCGCTGTCTTGTCCTTCAATGCCGTTGCCAACGAGACGCTGGTCGTCGGCGCCACGCCCGTGCCTCACGCCGAGATCCTCGAGTTCGTAAAGCCGGTGCTGGCCAAGGAAGGTGTGGACCTGCAAATCAAGGTCTTCACCGATTTCATCCAGCCCAACCAGCAACTGGCGCTGAAGAACATCGACGCCAACTACTACCAGTACCGGCCATTCCTGGATGACTACAACAAGACCCGGAATACCAACCTGGTGCCGGTGGTCGGTGTGCACATCGAGCCTTTCGGCGCGTACTCGACCAAGATCAAAAATATCTCGGAGTTGAAAGACGGCGCGACAGTGTCGATCCCCAACGACCCGGTCAACACTGGCCGCGCCTTGGTGCTGCTGGACGAAGCCGGCCTGATCAAGCTCAAGGACCCGAGCAACACCCTGGCCACGCCGCGGGATATCGTTGAAAACCCCAAGCACCTGAAAATTCGTGAACTGGAAGGTGCGTTGCTGGCCCGCTCGGTGAGCCAGGTGGACCTGGCGTTCGTGTTTGCCAACTACGCCCTGGAAGCGGGGATCGACACCAACAGCGCGTTGATCGTCGAGAAGGGCAAGAGCCTGTACGTGGAGTACCTGGTCGCGCGCCCGGACAACATCAATGACCCTGGCATCCAGAAACTGGCCAAGGCGTTGAACTCCGATGAAGTGCGCCAGTTCATCCTGACCCGCTATAAAGGCCAGATTGCCCCGGGATTCTAAGTCTGACGGCGATCAAAATGTGGGAGCGGGCTTGTGTGGGAGCGGGCTTGCTCGCGAGGGCGGTGGATCAGCCACTGCATCTGGCGACTGACACCCCGCTTTCGCGAGCAAGCCCGCTCCCACATTGATCGAGTTTTACCCCGCCATTATGTGGACGGCTCCAAGAGTTGTGCCCCAGGCCCGCGCTCACCCAGTACGTCGTCGTGATTGCGCAGCGGGCACGCCTCCAGCGACAGGCACCCGCAGCCAATACAGCCGTTGAGTTTGTCCCGCAGCAACATCAGTTTTTCGATGCGCTGGTCCAGGTCCTCACGCCATAGCGCAGACAGGCGCTCCCAATCGGCAGCGTTGGGCGTGCGGCCATCGGGCAAGGTTTGCAGCGCGTCATGGATCGTCGCCAGGGGAATGCCCAAACGCTGGGCAATCTTGATCACCACCACCCGGCGCAACACATCCCGCGGATAGCGCCGCTGGTTGCCAGCGTTGCGGTGGCTCTTGATCAATCCCTTGGTTTCATAAAAGTGCAGCGCGGTAACCGCCACGCCACTGCGGGCTGCCAATTGGCCGACGGTGAGTTCTTTGGTGACCATGAAAAAGCCCTTGACCTTGACTTAACTAGAGGTTTTACCCTGCGTGGCATCGAATCGCAAGATTGTGCCTACAGTGAGAGGGGAATGTTCATGCGGGTATTAGAGAAGAGTCTGAGTTTTACCCAGATGGTCGAATTCCACATCGAGCCTCAGCAGCAATCGGCTTTGGTGGCGGCCCTGTCATCCCAGAGCGAGCGCCTGGCCCAGGGCCATGGCGGCTTCATCAATGCCAGCGTGCAGGTCAGTGATGATGGACGCCGGGTGCTCAGCTACCTGCAATGGCGCTCCCGCGAGGAGGGGGAAGCGGCCTTCAAGTGTTTTGAGCACGGTGAGGAAGATTTCTGGACGCTGATACGCGCCCACCAGGCCACGGCGGTGACCTTCGGTTCGTTCCAGGTGCTGCGCAGCATCGAGCGCAGCCATGACAACGCTCTGCACTGCCGCTTAAATTGACAGGTGCAGCATGCGCTCGCCCTGTACGTTTTCGCCGGGGCGTCGCTTGTTCACCGCCAGCTCGCCGATCTTGATCAAACGGGTACGGGTCACGTTGCGGCTCAGGCCCAGCAGGTTGGCGGTGTGCACCTGGTTGTAATGGCTGAAGCGGTAGGCGGCGCGCAGCAGCGCATCCTCGACCTTTTCATGCAGGGCCCCGGCCTGTTCCTCGAAGAGCTTTTGAAAGGCGCGTTCCAGCAGGGCTTCGGCGCTGTTGTCGGTGCCGTGCTGGCTGTCGTCCTGACGCTCGATGCGCATGTTCGACAGGCGCAGGTCGTCGCGCTCGATCACCCCGTTGCGGCAGATCAGCAGGGTGTGGTGGATCACGTTTTCCAGCTCGCGGATGTTGCCCGGCCAGCTGTAGCTTTTGAGCTTTTGCTCGGCCTCGCGGCTGATGGTGATCGGGCCGTAACCCAGGCGCTGGCTGTAGGCTTCGATGAAATGCCGGGTCAGTGGCAGGATGTCACCGGGCCGATCCCGCAGGGGGCTGAGTTCGAGGCTGACCACGTCTAGGCGGTAGTACAGGTCTTCGCGGAAATGCCCGGCATTGATGGCTTTCTCCAACTGAACGTTGGTGGCCGCCAATACCCGCACGTCGATGGGAATGCTTTTGCGTGAGCCCAGGCGCACCACTTCGCGTTCCTGCAGTACCCGTAGCAGCTTGACCTGGATCGCCATCGGCAAGTCGCCGATTTCATCGAGGAACAAGGTGCCGCCGTCCGCCTCTTCGAACCAGCCGGCCTTGGCACTGAGGGCGCCGGTGAAGGCGCCTTTTTCATGGCCGAACAGCTCGGCTTCCACCAGGGATTCGGAAAACGCGCCGCAGTTCACGGCCACGAAGGGCCGGTTGCGCCGGGCGCTGAGGTTGTGGATATGGCGCGCCACCAGCTCTTTACCGGTGCCGGTTTCGCCGATGATCAACACGCTGGCTTCGCTGGGCGCGACTTGCTGGATGTGCGCCAGCAGCGCCTGGGATTTGGGGTCTTCGAAGACCTGGGCCGTGGCGCGGATCGAGGTCGCAAGAGCGGGCGAGGGCGGTAAGGTTAAAAGCTGCATGGGCACCTCTTCTAGGAGTAGAACGTGGGAATCGGCAGGGACTGGTTCAACGCCCAGTCCCCCAGTTCGTGGAGCTTGTAGTCCACCGGGTCGTGCAAGGTTTGCGTGCGCAGGTTGCGCCAGTGCCGGTCCAGGCGCAGCGAGGCGTGGGTGGAGCGCGCGCCGGTGACTTCGAACAGGCGGCTGCACAGCTCCAGGCCGTTGCGGGTGGCAGCGACCTTGGCCGTGGCGATGGCGATGGCCAGCTCGCCGCGCTCGCTTTCACTGAGGCTCGGGCCCTTGGCCCAGGCCTGGTCCAGCAGTTCGGCGGCGCGTTCCACCAGCAGGCGCACGCCTTCCAGCGCGACCCAGAATTCGCCGTAGTGGTTGAGCACGTACGGGTCCTGGCGAATGTCCTGCACCGTGGATTTATGCCAGGGCCGGGTTTCGGTCAGGGTGTAATTCCGGGCTTCGGCAAACGCGCCTTCGGCGATGCCGAGGAACATATGGGTGAAGGTCAGTTGAGCGATCAGCGGGCGCAGGCAGGCGAAGGGCGTACTCAGCGGGCCGGGATCGAGGAGCAATTCCGACTCTTCCACGCGTACCCGTTCGAAGCTGGCGCTGCCGCTGTCAGTCTGACGCTGGCCGATGTTGTTCCAGTCATTGTGCAGGGTGATGCCACTGCGCCCGCTGGGGATGGCCGCAATCAGCAGCTTGCCGCCGGCGCTTTCATCCACCGCCGAGGCGATCAGCATTTCCGAGTCGCTGGCACCGGAGCAAAAGCTCTTCTTGCCGGAGAATTCGCGCCAGCCGTTGTAGGCCTTGACCACTGTGCGCGTGTCCAAGGGGTTGAGGGCGTTGCCCCAGAACCAGTTCTTGCGCGCGGTTTGTTCGAACCAGGGTTGCCATTGCTCCGGGCGCGAGAACAGGCGAACGGTGGCGAGCATCAGGTGATGAAAACCGAAGACGTGGGCGATAGAGCTGTCGACCTTGGCGAATTCGCGCACGATCTCCAGGGTTTCGCTCCAGCGGGCGCCGAGGCCGCCGTATTGGGTGGGAATGCTCAGGGCCAGCAAGCCGCTTTGGCGCAGGGCGTCACGTTCGGTCTTCGGTGTGCCGCCGCGCTCGTCGCGTTCGACGGCAGTGAGGGCAAATTCGGCGGCCAGCAGTTTGGCGGTCTGCAAGGGTGAGGGCAGGACGCTGTTGGGTTTGGCTGTCACGCGGTATTCCTCATGGTGTGCCGGGGCGTGCCCCGGCAGACGGCAGGTCAGGCCTTGGCTTTTGCCGGCAGGACGTCGTTGGCAATCATTTCGCCGAACGGCCCGGTGAGGTTGGTGACGCCGCGCCCGGCCAGGCTGGCGTAGGGTTCCGGCAGCAGCGGGAACACCAGTTCGGCAAAGCGATACGCCTCTTCCAGGTGCGGGTAGCCGGAGAAGATGAAGCTTTCGATGCCCAGCTCTGCGTATTCCTTGATGCGCTCGGCGACTTGCTGAGGGTTGCCCACCAGGGCCGTGCCCGCGCCGCCACGTACCAGGCCGACGCCGGCCCACAGGTTGGGGGCGATCTCAAGGTTGTCGCGGCGCCCGTCGTGCAGGGCGGCCATGCGCCGCTGGCCTTCGGAGTCAAAGCGCGAGAAGGATTTTTGCGCGGCGGCGATGGTTTCGTCGCTGATGTGCTCGATCAGTTTGGCCGCGGCTTTCCAGGCGTCTTCTTCGGTTTCACGCACGATCACATGCAGGCGAATCCCGAATTTGACGGTGCGCCCGTGGCGGGCGGCGCGCTCACGCACGTCGGCGAGTTTCTCGGCGACGGCAGCCGGTGGTTCGCCCCAGGTCAGGTACACGTCGACTTGTTCGGCGGCGAGGTCGTGGGCAGCGTCCGAGGAACCGCCGAAGTACAGCGGTGGATATGGCTTCTGCACCGGTGGGTAAAGTGCCTTGGCGTTCTGCACGCGCAGGTGTTTGCCTTCGAAATCCACCGATTCGCCTTGCAGCACGCGGCGCCAGATCTTGAGGAATTCGTCGGTCACTTCGTAGCGTTCGCTGTGATCGAGGAAGCTGCCGTCGCCGCGGTTTTCGTCGGGGTCGCCGCCGGTCACCACGTTGATCAACAGGCGGCCATTGGACAGCCGGTCGAGGGTGGCGGCCATGCGGGCCGAGACGGTTGGCGAGATGATCCCCGGACGAATCGCCACCAGGTAACGCAGGCGTTCGGTCAACGGCACCAGCGCCGAGGCAATCACCCAGGAGTCTTCGCAGGAGCGGCCGGTGGGAATCAGCACGCCGTGGTAGCCGAGGTTGTCGGCGGCCTGGGCGACTTGTTTCAAATAGTTGACGGTGACCGGGCGAGCGCCCTGGGTGGTGCCCAGGTAGTGGCCGTCACCGTGTGTAGGCAGAAACCAGAAAACATCCATGACAAATCCTTAAGCGATTTTCAGCAGAGAGGTGGGATGCGCGGCAAACAACGGCGCGGCGCGTTCTGCAGCAAGGCGAATGCGGGCCTTCAAGGGCTCACTGGTTATGTGGTAATCGGTGAAATCGGCCTCGGTGGCGTACACGCCAATGGGCAAGGTCAGGGCCTGGAAGAAACTGAACAGCGGGCGCAACTGGTGATCGAGTACCAGGGCGTGGCGTTCGCTGCCGCCGGTGGCCGCCAGCAACACCGGGGTGTTGATCAGGGCGTTGAGGTCGACCAGGTCGAACAGGTGCTTGAGCAGGCCGGGGTAGGAGCCGCGATACACCGGCGCGGCAACGATCAGCAAGTCGGCCTGTTCGATGGCCTGCAGTTGCGCTTCGACGTCGGCGGGCAATTCCTGGCGGGACAGTGCGCCGCCCAGCGGCCGGGCAATGTCGCCCAGTTCGATCAGGGTGGCCTGGATCGGCAATTGATCGGCCAGTTCGGCCAGCACCGCCTGGGTCAACACCAGGGTGCGGGACGGACGCCAGGTTCCGCCGGAGAGGGCAACGACATTCAGTGGACGGGTCATCAACAGTTCCTTTTTCAACAGTGGCTCAGGGCAAGAGCAGTAGCAGGGCTTGAGCAAGAGCTGTACCAAGCTGTGCAGCCCTTGACTGGCGTGGCCTCTGTGCCAGGTGTTGGAAAATGGTGGTGTTGTCTGCCTGGTGTTTTGTTGAATGACTGTTGCCTGGGCAACAGTTGCCAGGCGAACAGTGGCGTGAGTGTTGAGGCCATTTATAGAGGGTTGTGTTTATTCCGTAAATGAACGTATTTCCATATTTATAGATCTACATGGAATATAAGGCGCGACTATCAGAAGTGTCGCAAAGGTTGATAGCGACTATCACGGCTGATGATTTTTCACCGTGCAGGGGCGGGAGTAGCCTGTACTCATTGACTTCAGCCCGTTTCGCAGGACCTTCGCCATGAACCGTTTTCTCGCCATTTCCGTATTGCTTGTCACCTCAGTCCTTGCCGGTTGTGCGACACATTCGTCGCCCGAACTGCGTGGCTACTCGGCCGAGGAGAGCAAGGAACTGGCGCTTGAAGCCCTGAGCCGTCGAGGCCTGTCATTTGATGAATACCAACAGAAGAAAGCCGAACTGACCGGCCGGCCACAGAACACCTTCGGTTTCGACCGTCAGGGCGAGATGAATGCCGAGCGCAGCATGACGCTGCACGGTCGCCCCAGTTGAGTCAGTGGCGAGGTCTGAAAAGCCCGAGGTTTCCCACAGGAACCTCGGGCTTTTTGTTTGCCATCCGTTTCCCGGAGCCTGTTAAGCTGAATTTCAGGAGCGTTCCTACGCACTTTTAAATAAAGTGGTCTTTCTTTAACGGCACGGGATCAGGTAAACCATCTTCCTTCCTGATTGCGGCCCCTGAGACGTTGTTCTCGGGAACCTGCTCTGCGAGTCTTTAACGTCATGAATAAACGTCCGCTGTATTTCGACTACGCCGCCACCACGCCGGTGGATGAGCGGGTCATCCAGGTGATGGTTGAGTGTCTGGGCTTCAATGCCAACTTCGGCAACCCTGCGTCCAGTTCCCACGCGTTCGGCCAACAGGCCCGGCAAACGGTTGAGCAGGCACGGGGCCAGGTGGCTGAGTTGGTCGGCGCCGAGCCGGCACAGATTGTCTGGACCTCCGGTGCCACCGAGTCCAACAACCTCGCCATCAAGGGCGTTGCCCAGGCGCGCGGCGTGGCCGGCGGGCACATCATCACCAGCCAGATTGAACACAAGGCCACGCTCGACACCGCTCGCCAGTTGCAGGAAGCCGGGGTTGCCGTGACGTACCTGGTGCCGGACGCCGAGGGTTTGATCAGTGTCGAGGCGGTGAGCGAAGCATTGCGTGAGGACACCTTCCTGGTGTCGCTGATGCTGGTGAACAACGAGCTGGGCACTCTTAACGATATCCGGGCGATTGGCGCACGCGTGCGCGAGCATGGCGCGCTGTTTCACGTGGATGCGGCGCAGGGCGCAGGCAAGGTCGAGATTGACCTGGCCGAATGGCCAGTGGACCTCATGTCATTTTCCGCACACAAACTCTATGGTCCCAAGGGTATCGGCGCGTTGTACGTCGGCCCACGTGCGCAGCAGAAAGTGCTGGCGCAGATTCACGGCGGTGGCCATGAAGGTGGTTTGCGTTCGGGCACCCTGGCAACTCACCAGATTGCCGGCATGGGTACCGCGTTTGCCCTGGCGGCAGCGTCCTTTGCTGAAGAAAAGGCGACCATCGTTGCCTTGCGCGAGCGCCTGCTGGAACAGCTGAATACAATTGCCGGGGTGCGCCTTAATGGCAGCCTTACCCAACGCATTCCCCACACCCTGAGCCTGACGTTCAGCGAAGGCGAGTTCAATTCCGCCGCCTTGAGCGCGGGCATTGCCTTCTCGGCCACTTCGGCCTGCAATTCGGCGAGCAATGCACCGTCCCATGTGCTTCTGGCGCTGGGCCATGATGCCCGTAGCGCAGGTCGCACCATTCGCTTGAGCCTCGGGCGGTTTACCACCGAGCAGGATATCGATCAGGCGGTACAGCTGATCAAGGCCGCACTGGCCAGCGCACCGGCTTTCTGGGCCGTTTGACCCCATAACAATTATTAGTGGTTAGCAGGAGACACGATGAGCACACAGCCTTTGACCCATGGAACGGTTCCCCAGCGCCTGGCGCACACCCGCGAACTGATGAGCCGCGAGGGCATTCATGCCCTGTTGGTGCCGTCGGCGGACCCGCACTTGTCCGAATACCTGCCGGGTTACTGGCAGGGCCGTCAGTGGTTGTCGGGTTTCCATGGGTCGGTGGGCACGCTGATTGTTACTGCGGATTTTGCCGGTGTATGGGCAGACAGCCGCTATTGGGAACAGGCGACCAAGGAGCTCAAGGGCAGTGGCATCGAGTTGGTCAAGCTGCAACCCGGCCAGCCCGGGCCGCTGGAATGGCTCGCGGAGCAAACGCCGGAAGGCGGCGTGGTGGCCGTTGATGGTGCGGTCATGGCCGTGGCCTCGGCGCGCACCCTGGGCAGCAAGCTGGAGGCACGTGGTGCACGCTTGCGCACGGATATCGACTTGTTGAATGAAGTCTGGCAAGACCGTCCAACCTTGCCGAACCAACCGATCTATCAACATCTGCCACCCCAGGCCACCGTCAGCCGTG
Organism: Pseudomonas sp. IPO3774; assembly: GCF_013386835.1. Taxonomy (NCBI): domain Bacteria; kingdom Pseudomonadati; phylum Pseudomonadota; class Gammaproteobacteria; order Pseudomonadales; family Pseudomonadaceae; genus Pseudomonas; species Pseudomonas sp. IPO3774. The sequence goes on along the minus strand of NZ_JACAQY010000047.1, from coordinate 4,955 downwards.
GCGAGAAGCTCGCAGCCCTGCGTGCCAGCTTGACGGAAAAGGGGGCCGACTGGCATTTCATCGCGACCCTGGATGACATTGCCTGGCTGTTTAACCTGCGGGGTGGCGACGTTTCGTTCAACCCGGTGTTTGTCTCGTTTGCCTTGATCGGCCAGCAGCAGGCGACGCTGTTTGTGGCCCTGAGCAAAGTCGACGCCGAGCTTCGCGCGGTGCTGGAACAGGATGGCGTGACCCTGCGCGATTACAGCGAAGTCGCAGCGGCGTTGAAGGACATTCCTTCGGGCGCGAGTGTGCAGGTCGACCCGGCCCGGGTGACCGCCGGCTTGCTGGAAAACCTGGGCAGTGGCGTCACGCTGATCGAGGGGCTTAACCCGACCACCTTGGCCAAATCGCGCAAGAGCCTGGCGGACGCCGAGCACATTCGCCAGGCCATGGAGCAGGATGGCGCGGCCCTGTGTGAATTCTTCGCCTGGCTCGACAGCGCGTTGGGCCGTGAGCGCATCACCGAACTGACCATTGATGAGCACCTGACGGCAGCGCGTACCCGTCGTCCGGGTTATGTGTCGCTGAGCTTCAATACGATTGCCGCATTCAACGCCAATGGCGCGATGCCGCACTATCACGCGACCGAAGAAGAACACGCGCTGATCGAAGGCGATGGCTTGCTGCTGATCGACTCCGGTGGCCAGTACCTGGGTGGCACGACCGATATCACGCGGATGATGCCTATCGGGACGCCAAGCGAAGAGCAGAAGCGCGACTGCACGCGGGTGCTCAAAGGTGTGATTGCCTTGTCCCGCGCGCATTTCCCCAAGGGCATTCTTTCGCCGCTGCTGGATTCCATCGCCCGTGCGCCGATCTGGGCCGAGGGTGTGGACTACGGCCACGGTACCGGTCATGGCGTCGGCTATTTCCTCAATGTGCATGAAGGCCCGCAGGTGATCGCCTATCAAGCCGTCGCCGCACCGCAAACCGCGATGCAGGCCGGCATGATTACGTCCATCGAGCCCGGCACTTACCGTCCGGGGCGTTGGGGTGTGCGCATCGAGAACCTGGTGTTGAACCGTGAAGCGGGCAAGACCGAGTTTGGCGAGTTCCTCAAGTTCGAGACACTCACCCTGTGCCCGATCGACACCCGTTGCCTGGAGCCGTTATTGCTGACGGTGGAGGAGCGCCAGTGGTTCAACGATTACCACGCACACGTCCGTGAGCGCCTGAGCCCGCTGCTCAGCGGTGCAGCGCTGGAGTGGTTGCAGGTGCGCACGGCTGCGATCTAGCCCAGCGCTTCGCGCACAAAGTCCAGGCGATCCTGGCCAAAGAACAACTGGTCGCCGACGAACATACTGGGGGCACCGAATACGCCACGCTGAATCGCGTGTTCGGTGTTGTCCTTGAGGGTTGTCTTGACTTCGTCATCGTTGGTCAGCGCCAGGACTGCTTCAGGATCAAAGCCGTGTTCGGTCAGCACTGCGGCTACCACAGACAGGTCTCCCATGTGTCGGCCTTCGACCCACAGTGCGTGGAACAGGCAGTCGATGAAGTCGAGAAAGCGTTCGGGCTGGCGCATTTGGACGCCGGTGACCGCACGCATCAGCATTAATGTGTTGATGGGAAAGTGCGAATTGAACTTGAGCGGAACGTGGTAGCGCTGGGCGTAGCGTGCCAGGTCCTGGAACATGTAGCGACCTTTGGCGGGAACGGTGGCCGGTGATGCATTGCCGGTGGCCTTGAACACCCCGCCCAGCAGCATTGGCTTGTAAATCAGCTGGGTGCCGGTTGCAGCGCACAGGCCTGGAAGTTGGGTGTAGGCCAGATAGGTGGCAGGGCTGCCGAGGTCGAAGAAAAATTCTACTGTTTTACTCATGCTGGATACTCGCAGTTTATTGTTATGGGGCGCGCTTACCAGGGTTCATTCCAGGGGCGCAGGTCCAGCTCGAAGGTCCAGGCGTCCCGGGGCTGGCTGTGCAGGTACCAATAGTTATCGGCGATGTGGTCCGGATTGAGAATGCCGTCCTGATCCTTGAGGGCGTATTTTTGCGGGAAGTTGTCGCGGATGAAGTCGGTGTCGATGGCGCCATCCACGACGACGTGGGCGACGTGGATATTCCGTGGGCCCAGTTCGCGAGCCATGCTTTGCGCCAGTGCACGGATCCCGTGTTTGGCTCCAGCGAACGCGGCAAAGCCGGCGGCTCCACGCAACCCTGCCGTGGCACCGGTAAACAGGATGGTGCCGCGGTTACGGGTGACCATGCGCTTGGCCACTTCCCGCGCGTTGAGGAAGCCTGAGAAACAGGCCATCTCCCAAATCTTGAAGTACTTGCGGGCGGTTTCTTCCAGGATGCTGCACGGCACATTGGCGCCGATGTTGAACACGAAGGCTTCGATGGGGCCCAGCTCGGTTTCAATCCGCTCGATCAGCGCGATAACGTCTTCTTCCTTGCGGGCATCGCAGGCAAAGCCATGCGCCTCGCCACCTGCTGCGTGGATGCTATCCACCAAGGGTTGCAGTTTATCGGCGCTGCGCCGGGTGACGCAGGCGACGTAACCCTCACGGGCGAAACGCTTGGCGATGGCACCACCTGTGGCATCGCCGGCACCCACTACCAGTACGATTTTCTTGTTGTTCGTCATGGGAGATCCTTTAGTAAACGATCGTTTGCCAAACGAACGTTATGCTACGATTCAGCAGGCGTCAAGCTGACAGCACAGTGGAGGAAGCGATGCGATATTCGGCTAGTCACAAGCAGCAAACCAGGGAAAAGCTTCTGAACAGCAGTGCGGCACTGGCGAAGAAAGAGGGTTTTGCCAGTGTCGGGGTGGATGGCTTGATGAAGGCCATTGGCTTGAGTGGCGGTGCGTTTTATAGCCACTTCGCTTCGAAGGATGAATTGTTCAGTTCGATTGTCGAGCGTGAATTGAGCCACAGCCTTGAGCGATTGAATGGCGACGGGGTGCAAAGCCGTGAGCGGCTGGATCGCTGTTTGAAGTTCTACCTGAGCATGGCCCATGTGGAGCAATCCGAAGCCGGATGTGCGTTGCCGAGCCTGGGGGCGGAGATTGCGCGATCTGATGTGGCCGTTCGTCAACAGGCGCAGGACTGGATTTGCCGATTGCAGGTGGGGTGGGCAGCAACACTGGGCAGCGAGGCCCTGGCGTGGTCGATTCTGTCGCAATGCATCGGCGCCCTGGTGGTGGCGCGGATGATGGTCGACCCGCAGGTGCAGGCACAGGTCCTGTCATCGAACTACGAGGTGCTCAGCCAGCAGCTGTCGAGGCTGTGAGGTCATCGACAGTTACTTGCAGATGACAATCATGCTTCGGCTTGTGTAGCCGGCGGGGTTAAGACCGAACGGGTAGTCGCCTGGGTCTTCGGCGTTGTCCCCCGACTTGGCGATGACTTTATAGCCTTTGGCGCCACACGAATTAGCTGCACTGGCGTAGCACTGGTCCCAGGAAGAGGACAGGCCTGAGCAGTTGATATGCAGGCCCTTCTTTCCCCGTTTTACTTCGGTCTTGGTGGTCGCGGCACAACCTGCGATTGCCACAATCATGAACAGCATCAAAATTCGCTTCATTACTATCCTTAATAGCCGCCTCGCTTAAGTGCACGAAGCTGGCTTTGCTCGCTCTCGAGTGTAGCGTTCATGATGTCCTTATCGAAAATCTCCATGAATGACACTGGGTTACGACCTAAACATGGCCTAATTGAGCGGCAAATGCCATAGCTACGTCAAATCCTGAATCAATCGGCTGGAACGAGTGGTTTTGATTCGTTACGCATGGTCAGGGTTGCACCCACCGAGGCCAGGATAATGCAGGTGATGGCCAGCCATTGCGCCAGGGACAAGTGCTCTTGAAGGAAAAACAGCCCGGACAGGGCGCCGAACGCGGGTTCGATACTCATCAGGGTTCCGAACGTGCGGGCTGGCAGGCGAGTCAGGGCGACCATCTCCAGGGTGTAGGGCAGGGCGGTGGATAAAACCGCGACACCAATGGCGATTGGGATCAGCGAGGGTGTGAGGAGTGCGGCGCCCGCGTGGACGATACCTATCGGTGCAACAAACAACGCTGCAATCATTACGCCGAGGGCCGCAGTCTGAACGCCATTGTCGGCGCCGGCCTTTTGGCCAAACAGAATGTAGAGTGCCCAGCACGCACCTGCGCCGAGTGCATAGGCGGCGCCTGTGAGGTCAATGCCGCTGCTGGCTTCGCCCACTGGGATCAATAGCAGAAGTCCGACAATCGCCAAGGCTATCCAGAGAAAGTCTACGGCGCGTCGCGAAGCGTAGATGGCGACTGCCAGTGGGCCGGTGAATTCGAGGGCTACTGCAATTCCCAGCGGAACGGTGCGCAGCGACATATAGAAGAGGAAGTTCATTCCCCCCAGCGCCATCCCGTAGACGATCACCGTCTGCAACGACTTGGCTGTCAGCTTGGCGCGCCATGGGCGTAAAAGGAGCAGCATGATCACACTGGCGAAAATCAGGCGCAGGGTGGTGGTGCCCTGGGCGCCCACGATGGGGAACATGCTTTTGGCGAGTGAGGCGCCTGATTGAATAGAGGCCATGGCAATGAGTAGCAGGCCGACCGGAAACAGTGTCGAAGCCAGGCTACGCGGGGAAGTGGTCATTGAGGGTATTCGTCCGAGGTCGTATTGAAAGAAACCGATTGGCTATGATGCTTAACTGTTGAGCGTTGGGCAATATATTGCTCAATTAGTTAACGGTTCCTTCCTATATAGACGAATTCCGTGATTGTCGGGATGGATTGATAGAAAAGCTGAATTAAGGGTTGACGGCAGATTCTGGAAGTCTATAATTCGCCCCACTTCCGGCGCAGTCGAAACGGAAAACTCCTTGGTAAACAAAGAGTTATGTAGGTTTCGACAGCGGGTTGCTTCAGATTATCGAAGCCCAGAAGGAGTTAGTAAGGCAGTGTTGTTTGGCTCTATTAAC
>NZ_JACAQY010000046.1:0-19653 GCF_013386835.1 Pseudomonas sp. IPO3774 | reverse complement strand
ATGGCCCGTCGCGGCGGCCCGCGGAGCAATGCCGGAGTGAGGGAACGCCGAGCCACAGCGAGGCGCCGACAGGCGGGGCAGAGCCCTTTGCTTACTTTGGGGCTTTTCCAAAGTGAGCCGCTGTAAGAGCGGAACCATAGGCGGCCGTTACCTAAATAACGGATATGTACTCACCTCAAACCAGCGCAACAAAACGTCAAACCCAATGATGAATCGGCCACCCAGCCTTCTCAGCATGCGCCCGCAGCACCGGGTCCGGATTCACCACCTGCGGGTTCTCCACCTTCAGCAACAGCGGCAAATCATTGCGCGAATCCGAGTAGAAGTACGCCCCATCAAGGTGCTCACCTTCCTGCTCCAGCCATTCCATCAGGCGAGTGATCTTGCCTTCGCGGTAAGTCAGTACACCTGTGGTCTTGCCGCTGTACACCCCATGGGCGACGTCCAGCTCAATCCCCAGCACTTCATCAATGCCGATACGCGCCGCAATCGGCTTGACCAGGTGCGTCCCCGACGCCGAGATCACCAAAATCCGGTCACCATTCTTGCGGTGCTGTGCAATGGTACGGGTGGCTTCGCTGTAGATCAGCGGCTCGATAACGTCTTCCACCCACGGCTCTACAAGGTGCTCGATCTCTTCCGGCGTGCGGCCAATCATCGGCTCCAGGCTGAAGTCCATGAAATCCTCCATGGCCAGCTCACCGCGGCTGTAGGCCGCCATCAGTTCGTCGTTCTTGCGCATGAACGACTCACCATCCACCCAGCCCAGGCGGCCCATCTGCTCGCTCCACAGGGTGGCGCAGTCGCCGTGGATCAGGGTGTCGTCCAGATCAAAAATTACCAATGCCATCTGTCACGCTCTCTCAAATAAATCGTGCGTCAGGCTACTTCACACAACGCACTTGGGTCGATGGAAAGTGCCAATCTCTGACCATCCGGGTGCAGATCGTCAGCCGAGCGGTTAAGCACATCCACCACCAATTCCACGCCCCGGGCTTCGATGCGGTAGCGAATCACGTTGCCCAACAGGCTGTGGCTGCGCACCAACGCATCCAGCTCACCGCTGCGGCTGAGCTCAATGGCCTCCGGGCGAATGGCGATGCGCCCGGTGATCGGACGCTGCAACAGTTTGCTGGCCTTGTCGGCATCAAGCAGGTTGTAGTTGCCGATAAAGCCCGCGGCGAACACATCCACCGGCGCGGTGTAGAGGGTCTCGGCATCGCCGCTCTGCACGATCTTGCCCTGGTTCATCAGGAAGATCCGGTCGGACATGGTCAGGGCTTCTTCCTGATCATGGGTCACGAAGATGGTGGTCAGGCCCAGCTCGCGCTGGATCTGGCGAATCTGTTCGCGCAGGTGCTTGCGAATCCGTGCATCGAGGGCCGACAACGGCTCGTCGAGCAACAGCAGGCGCGGGCGCGTCACCAGCGAGCGGGCGAGGGCCACGCGCTGGCACTGGCCGCCGGACATCTGGTGCGGGTAGCGGCCGGCGAGTTCTTTCAGCTCCACCAGTTGCAACACTTCCTGCACGCGTTTGTGGCTGTCGTCGGCATTGACCTTCTGCATGCGCAGGCCGAAGGCGACGTTCTGTTCCACGGTCATGTTGGGGAACAGCGCGTAGCTCTGGAACACCATGCCGATATGCCGTTTCTGTGGGCTCAGCGGGACGATGTCCTGGCCATCCAGCAGGATTTTCCCGCTGTCCACCGAGGTCAGGCCGGCGATGCAGCGCAGCAGGGTCGACTTGCCGCAGCCCGACGGGCCAAGCAGGGTGACGAATTCGCCCTTGGCGATTTCGCAGTTGATGTCACTGAATACCGGCGTGCCGGCGTAGCCTTTTTGCAGGTGTTGGACGCTGACGAAGCTCATTGGCTTTTGTCCTTGTTCAAGATGTTGGCGGCCCAGGTCAGCACCAGCACGAAGAAGAAATAGGAGATCACCAGGGCACTGGTGAAGTGGCCGCTGCTGTTACGCATATTGTTGAGGTACACCTGCAGGGTTTCGTAGCGGGTGCCCACCAGGATGTTGGCGAACACGAACTCGCCGAACAGGAACGAGAACGACAGCAGCAGTGCCACCATCAAGCCCTTGCGCAGGTTCGGCAGCACCACCAGGAACGCCGCCTGGAAGGTGCTGGCACCGAGCAGTTGGGCGGCGTCCATCAGGTCCCGCAGGTTGATCGCTTGCAGGTTGTTGGTGATCGCCCGATACATGAACGGCAGCGCCACGGTGAAGTAGCAACCGATCAGGATCCACGGCGTACCCACCATCGCAAATGGACCCGAGCCATAGAGCTGCAACAGCCCCACCGACGACACCACCGGCGGCACCGCGAAGGGCAGCAGGATCAAAATGTTCATCAGCGCATCGAGTTTTGGAAAGTGGTAATGCACCACAAACAGCAGCGGCAGGATCAGCACCACCGACAAGATCAGCGCGCCAACGCACACCAGCAGCGACTGGCCGAAGGCATTCAGGAAGCGCGGGTCACTCCACAGCTGGATATACCATTTGAAGGTAAAGCCGGATGGCAGGATGGTCGCCGACCAACTGCTGGCGATGGAGTAGACCAGGGTGCCGAGCAATGGCAGCACCAGGACAGCAAGCAACAGGTACACCACTACGCGATGGTAGAGGGCGGCCGAGCCAGGTTCAGCGCGAGACATGGTAGCTCCTCTTGAGCAGCAGTTGATGGACCACGGTCACCACCGTCATCAGCGCTACCAGCACCACGGCCAGGGCACTGGCCATGTTCGGGTCCAGGGAAATATCGCCGGAGACCATCGCCGCGATGCGGATCGGCAGCACGTTGAAGTTGCCGGTGGTCAGCGCATAGACCGTGGCGTAGGCGCCCAAGGCGTTGGCCAGCAGAATCACGAAGGTGCCCAGCAGTGCCGGGGTCAGCACCGGCAAGCCGATATGCCGCCAGTATTGCCAGCCATCCGCGCCGAGCAACGAAGCGGACTCGCGCCAGTCTTCGCGCAACGCGTCAAAGGCCGGGTAGAGCAGCAGTACGCCGAGGGGAATCTGGAAATAGGTATAAAGGATGATCAACCCGGTCTTGGAATACAGGTTGAAGTCCTGAATGATCCCGGCCTGCTTGAGCATGATGGTGATGCTGCCGTTGAACCCCAGCAGGATGATGAAGGCGAAGGCCAGGGGTACACCGGAGAAGTTGCTGGTCATGTTGGCGAAGGCGGTCACGAAATTGCGCAGCCGGCCATCCACCCGACGCAGCGAGTAACTGCCCAGCACGGCAATGACGATCCCGAACACACTGGAGTAGAAACTGATCTCCAGGCTGTACTGGATTGCCTGCAGGTAGAATTTCGAATTGGCGATCTTGCTGAAGTTGGCCAGGCCCCAGCCAAACTCTTCCGATTGCAGGCTGCTGACCAGCACCCAGAACAGCGGAGCGATCTCGAACACGATAAAAAACAGCGCGAAGGGCACCAGGCACAAGGCGGCCAGCCATTTGCCGCGGATCACTGAATTCACTTCAACAGCTCCCGGCATACAGGTTTGTCGTGGGGTACACCCAACAGCTCGCAGACGGTGCCGCACAGCTCGGTTTGTTTGGGCGTGGCGTGGGTGTCGAGGCTGAAGGCATCACCCAGCACAAACAGCGGCACTTCCCGTTCTTCCGGCAGCAGGCCGTTGTGGGAGCGGTCGTTGTTCATGCCGTGGTCGGCCGTCACCAGCACCTGGTAACCGGCGTCGAGCCAGCCTTGCAGGTAGTCGGCGAGGATGATGTCGGCCGAGCGCGCGCTGTTGCGGTATTGCGGGGTGTCGAGGCCGTGCTTGTGGCCGGCATCGTCGATGTTCATCGGGTGCACCACCAGGAAATTCGGCGCGTGTTTGAGGCGCAGGCTTTCGGCGTCGGCAAACAGGTGCGAGTCCGGGTAATGGTCATTCCAGTAGAAATGCCCGTGCTGGATCGCCAGGGCCGGGTCGCTGGTATGCCGATCCCGGGCGGCGATAAAGGGCGAGCGGTTATACAACTCGCTGACCCAGTGATACGCCGCCGCCGCCGTGGATAAACCGGCGTCGGTGGCGTAATGGAAAATGCTGCGCTGGTTGGACAGGCGCGAGACGTTGTTGTGGACGATGCCGCTCTGGATCGGCGGGACGCCGGTGAGGATGCATTCGTACAGTGGCCGGGACAGGGCCGGCAGTTCACATTCCAGTTTGTACAGTGCTGCGCGTCCTGCGCCGACATAGGCCTGCAAGTGCCCCATGGCGTGTCGGGCAACCTCGTAATTCAGGCCGTCGAGCACGACAAGGATGACGTTGTGCTTCATAGGGGCTGGGGCTCCGCAACAAATAGGCTTGACTCAATTTCCCCTGAGGGAACGCAGTTAAGTGTGGGAGTGGGCTTTTGTGGGAGCGGGCTTGCTCGCGAAGACGGTGGGTCAGTCACACATGTATTGACTGACACTGCGCTTTCGCGAGCAAGCCCGCTCCCACCCAAGCCCGCTCACACATTGGATCTCCAGCGGATCTCCAATGTGGGTTACAGCCTTATTGCATATTGATGATGACTTCTTCCTGCCACTTCTGCGGCAGTGCCTTGGAGGTCTTCTCCCAAGCGTCGGCGTCCTTGATCGGCGTGACTTTCTTGTACTGCTCGTTAGGCAGCAGCTTGGCCTGTACGTCGGCTGGCAAGGTCAGGTGCTCGGCACGGATCGGCCGCGCATTGCCACGCGCCAGGTTGGTCTGGCCGGCGTCGCTGAAGATGTATTCGCGGGTCAGCTTGGCGGCGTTCGGGTGCTTGGCGTATTTGTTGATGATGGTGGTGTAGCCGGAAATCACCGAGCCGTCCGATGGGATCAGCACCACGTAGTCATCCGGGTTGGCCATCTTGGCCTTGTAGCTCAGGCCGTTGAAGTCCCAGACCACGCCCACTTCCACTTCGCCTTTTTCCATGGTGGCAATGGTTGGGTTGGCCAGCGACAGGCGGCCTTGCTTGGCGATGTCGGCGAACATCAGCAGCGCCGGCTGAATGTTCTTCTCGTCGCCACCGTTGGCCAGTGCGGCGGCGAGTACGCCGTTGGCCGCCTGGGCGGCGGTGCTCACGTCACCGATGGAAACCTTGTATTTGCCGGTCTTCAGGTCAGCCCAGCTTTTCGGAGCTTCGGAGCCGTGCAACAGCTTTTTGTTGACGATAAAGGCGATGGTGCCGGTGTAGGCCAGGGCCCAGTTACCGTCCTTGTCTTTCGCCCAATCCGGGACTTGTGCCCAGGTGGTCGGTTTGTACGGTTGGGTAACGCCCTGTTTCACCGCGATCGGGCCGAAGGCTGCACCCACGTCGCCGATGTCGGCGCTGGCGTTGTCTTTCTCTGCCGCAAACTTGGCGACTTCCTGGGCGGAGCTCATGTCGGTGTCGATGTGCTTGAGGCCGTAGGTCTTGGCCAGGTCGTCCCAGGTGCCTTTCCAGTTGGCCCAGTCATCGGGCATGCCGACGCTGTTGACGGCGCCTTCCGCTTTCGCGGCGGCTTCCAGGGTTTTTAGATCGGTATCAGCGGCCATGGCGGCGGTGCACATGGCAATGGTCGAGCCTAACAGTGATGCCAGGAAAAGCTGTTTCATCCGAAGCTCCTTTGGGCGTTTTCAACGCTGCGTTTTTATCGACGTTTGCGGTGGTGTTGGTCTAGGTCAGCAATACACGAGCCAATTTAGGCGTGGCGGATGACAGTTTCATGTCGATGTCGTTTTTTGTTGGCCTGGACGGGGGATCACCGGGTAAGCGTAGACCATGCCCAACCGCCCGGAAGCCTTGGACTTGGCCGATGTATTGCAGGTCTTGTGGCAGGACGTCGCGAGGCGCTGTCATCTGTCGGTCATGTGCAATGCCTAGGCTTGCACGCAACAGCAGAGGCGCGTTTAGCGGGCGTTTTGTGCACCTGAATAGTGCTGGTCTAGTCCAGATAGGTAACGTTGATGCGTGATGAGGCAACCAAGGCGGTGACAACCATTGGCCTGGCGCTGCAAGAGCAGATCGACCATGGCTTGTTGGCGCCTGCCAGTAAGCTGCCGGCCGAGCGCAAGCTCAGCGAGTTGTTTGGTACCACCCGCATTACGGTGCGGGAAGCCTTGTTACAACTTGAGGCCCAAGGGCAGATTTATCGCGAGGAGCGGCGGGGGTGGTTTGTGTCACCGCCCAGGCTTGCCTATAACCTGATGCAGCGCAGTCATTTTCACGCGATGGTGAGTGCCCAGGGTCGGGTGCCGTCGACCGAGGTGATTTCGGCGCGGTTGCAGCCGGCTTCGGCGGCGGTGTGTGCGTGGTTGCAGTTGCCGGCGTTGTCCAGCGTGATTCAGATTTGCCGGGGGCGCAGGATTGATGGGCGGTTGGTGTTGTATGTGGAGCACTATCTGAACCCGCAGTATTTTCCGGGGATTCTGGAGTGTGATTTGAATCAGTCGATTACGGAGTTGTATGCGCGGGTGTATGACTTGCACTACGGGCGGGTGCGGTTTGAGATTGTGCCGACGTCATTGCAGGTTGAGGCGGCGGCGGCGTTGAGGGTGTCGGTAGGGAGCCCGGGGTTGCGGATTGCTCGGGTTAATTATGATCAGCATGAGCGGTTGATTGATTGTGATCTGGAGTTTTGGCGGCATGATGCGATTCATGTGGGGGTGGATGTGGTTTGACGTTTTGCCTGTGTGTATCCGTTATTTAGGTCACGGCGGCTTTTGGTTCCGCTCTCACAGCGGCTCACTTTTGAACAGCCGGAATGCCGGCCCAGCCCCAAGTAAGCACAGGGCTTTACCCCGATGACCTGAGTGTTAGAGCAAAAGCAGAGCCGCTGTATGTGGGAGCGGGCTTGCTCGCGAAAAACCTGAGGGCGCCGCGTTGAGTCAGGATACCCACGTCATCGTTAACGACCTTCGCGAGCAAGCCCGCTCCCACATTTGGATCGTGTCCGCCTTTGGGTTTGATGTTGCTTCACCACACTTAAGCCCGAGCGAGGTGCAGAGTGGTGGGGCAAGAGCGGAACCCTAGGCGGCCGTTACCTGAATAACGGATATACCCTCAATCCGCCGCATTGGCATACAGATAATCCGTCGCCAACGAAGCCAGCGTCCGAACCCCAACCACCAACGCCGACTCATCCACAAAGAACCCCGGATTATGATTCGGCGCCGCCTTGCTCATGTCCTGGTCCCTCGGTGTCACCCCCAGAAACACAAACAACCCCGGCGCTTCCTTGGCATAAAACGAGAAATCCTCAGCCCCACCCACCAACGGGGCGTTGACCACATCCCCATTCGCCGCCCAACGCAAACTCGGCAGCATCTTCTCGGTCAGCGCCGGGTTGTTGATGGTCGGATCGTACTTCTCAATAATCGTAACTTCAGCCTTCGCCCCACCACTCTCGGCAATCTTCTCGACGGTCTGCCGCACATCCGCATGCAGCTTCTGGCGAATGCCATAGTCGTAGGAGCGAATGGTCCCACTCATGTCCACCGACTCGGGAATGATGTTGTACCGCGTCCCCCCGTTGATGGTGCCAATACTCACCACCGCCGGAAACGAAGAAATGTCCGTACGCCGACTGACCACTGTCTGCAGCCCCACAATGGCCTGCGCCCCCACGGTAATCGGATCGATCCCATCCCACGGCCGCCCCGCATGGGTCTGCTTGCCCAGGATCTTGATCCGCAGGTCATCCGAGCTCGCCAGCGTCGGCCCCGGCCGATACGCAATCTGCCCCGCAGGCACCCCGGCCCACACATGCAGCCCAAAAACGGCATCCGGCTTGGGCGATTTCATCAGCCCTTCCTGCACCATCATCTTCGCGCCCCAAGTGTTTTTACCGTCGGGGATAAAGTCGCTCGGGCCTTCTTCAGCCGGCTGGAAATAAAACACCACGGTCCCAGGCAGACGATCGCGCATACCTGTAAGGATTTTCGCCGTGCTTAGCAGGATGGCGGTGTGGGCGTCGTGTCCGCAGGCGTGCATCACGTCGACTTCTTTATCGAGGTACACACCCTTGGCCTTCGAGGCGAAGGGCAGGCCGGAGACTTCCTTGACCGGCAGCGCATCCATGTCGGCGCGCAAGGCCACGGTCGGGCCGGGCAGGGCGCCCTTGAGGATGGCGACAACGCCCGTGCGCGCCACGCCAGTCTTGACCTCCAGCCCCATCTCCCGCAGTTGCTTGGCCACCAGCTCCGCGGTGCGATGTTCGGTATTGCCCAGTTCAGGATGGGCGTGGATGTCGCGCCGGGTTTCCAGCAAGGCCGGTTCCAGTACTTTGGCCTGGGCGGCGATGGTTTCGCGGGCACTGTCCTGGCCGCTGCTGGCGGCGATGACCGCGCTGCTGGCGACACCGCACAGCAGGCCGAATACCCATTGGTGTGTAAGACCGGTCAAACGCATAAGGACTCTCCATGATTATTGTTGTTGATCCTGACGTCATCCGGGCAGCGCTTATTCTTTCTCTTGCACGCCTCCCGCCGCTGTCACCACTTGCACGCTCAAGCGTGGGGTGGCCAGGTCCAGCCCGGCTTCGTCGAGGTGACGCTTGAGCGACAGGTTGAACGCCCGCGAAACCTCCCACTGCTTGATCGGCGCGGTCTTGAAGCGGGCGCGAAGAATCGCACTGCCGGACTCGAAACTTTCTACACCCTGAATCTCCAGCGGCGACCAGATATTGCGCCGCTGCAACGGGTCGTTGCGCATCTTCTGCCCGACGTCGCGCATCAGCTTGATGGCGTCGTCGATTTCCATGTTGTAGGGAATCGCCACCCGGAAGATCGCGTAGCCGAACTCCCGGGAGTAGTTCTTGATGCTTTTGATTTCACTGAACGGGATCGTATGCACGATGCCGTCGATGTCCCGCAGGCGCACGGTACGGATGGTCAACCCTTCGACCGTCCCCAGGTGGCCGCCGACATCCACGTAGTCATCAATTGCCAGGGAGTCTTCGATAATGATGAACAGGCCGGTGATCAAATCCGCCACCAGCGACTGTGCACCAAAACCGATGGCCAGGCCGATCACACCGGCACCCGCCAGCAGCGGCGTGACGTTCATGCCCATGTTCGCCAGGGCGACGATGGCGGCAATGATGAAGATGGTCACGAACAGCACGTTGCGAATCAACGGCATCATCGTTTGCGCACGCGCGTTGGCCAGGCCTTTGCGCGAGCGGGTGAGGGCGTGGTGGATCGCGGTGTCGCTGAGGATCCAGATCAGCCAGGCAAACAGCAATGTGCCGGCAAGGCCGAACAGCTTGACGCTGATTTCATGCCCGTCGCCTTCGGTAAAGCGGATCAGCGACAGGCCCCAGACCCGCAGGCCGAGTTCGATAAACACCAGCCACACCACCAGGTGGGCGAGGGTGTAGACGAAGCTTTTCAGGCGCTCGGAGTACAGCGCATGGCGCTTGTGCCCACGCTGCGGCTTGAGTGAATGACGGCGCACCAGGCCGTTGATCACCATGCACAGCACCAGCAACACCGTGCACAACAACGACTGGCGCAGGGCGGTGCTGGTGTCGCCGGCGGAGACGAAGGTGGCGAACAGCGAGATGCCCACCAGCAGCAACGCCGGCAGGTACCAGAAGGTGCCGACGATTTCGATGGTGTCACTCAGGGCGCGGCGGGTCAGGCGGCGGGACAGCGGCTGGTTGCGGATCAGGTGCGCAATCGGCCGGCGGAATCGCAGGATGAACACACCGGTGGACAGCGCGGCCATGACATTGGCGATGGTCGCGGCGACATGGGACAGGTGCTGGCCCAGGCTCTCGGCCAGGCGCGGGTCGCTGACGGCTTCGCCAAAGGCGGCAAAGCTGCCGATCAGCCACAACGGCCGGAAGGCCTGGTGGCGCAGGATGTACAACGCGCGGTGACGGTGCGGGCCGTCGAGTACGGAAAAGGCGACCACGCAGATCGCCGAGAAGCAGGTGCCCACCACCAGCGCGTAGGCCAGCACCATCGCCAGGGATTTGCCGAGGGACGAGGGCAGTGCGTAACTCATGTAGACGGTGATCACCAACGCGATCAGCCACGGGCCGAGCTTGCGCAGGGCAAAGCGCAGCAGGTCCCAGGTCTTGGGGTGTTGCGGCAGTTCTTCGGTCAGGCCGAAGCGTTCGCGCACCCGGTGGCTGAGCCAGATCAGGATCGCGGCCAGCAGGCTCCAGAGCATCAGGATCATGGCAAAGGCAAAGATGATCGGCAGCCATTCGCTGGCCGGCAGCATCAGTGCGGTGAGTTCATCCTTGGCCTGGTCAAACTCGTTGGACCAGCGATTGAGCGGGCTGTCGGCACCGGAGAATTGTTGCTCCAGGCTCGACAGCGTACCGCCGATCAGACCGAGTACACCCAGTTCGGCGGCGGGCTGGGCCTTTTGCGTGGTCTCACGAAGCTTTTTCAGGTCGCTCAGCAGCTTGGTGCGCTGCTGGTCGTTTTCCAGGGTCTTGATCACCTCGT
The DNA here is from genome assembly GCF_013386835.1 of Pseudomonas sp. IPO3774. Lineage (NCBI taxonomy): Bacteria > Pseudomonadati > Pseudomonadota > Gammaproteobacteria > Pseudomonadales > Pseudomonadaceae > Pseudomonas > Pseudomonas sp. IPO3774. Next base: position 9,216 of record NZ_JACAQY010000046.1, on the reverse strand, counting down.
CCAGGGACTGGCCCAACGGGACGTCGGCTTGCGGCTGGGTTTTGGTGTTGCTGCCCAGCAGCCCTGGCAGGCTCACGGCGTGGGCAGGCGCCATGGGCAGCAGGGTCAGCAGGCAGAAAAGCAGGCAACAGGGCAGGGCAAACAGACGGGCAAGCACGAGGCGGTCAACCTTAAAAACGACGAATTGACCGAGTGTACGAGGCCGTCATGTGCAATGCGAGTGAGATTGTCATTCGGCGAGTTTGGCGAGGATCTTGTAAACCACGGTGCCGAGGATCAGCAGCATGCCGATCCACATGCCGAACACACCGATGGGTTTGTCGCGGAAGTTGAAGCCGATGGCCAGGAGGATCATGCCGGTCAGGATGGGGATAAGCATGGAGTGGAAGGCGGACATGGTGATCATGGTGCGACGGCCTTGTCGGGTGGGAATAGGTATAAGTCTAGGTCGATTTCGCCAAGTGCGAGTTGATCCGTGTCAGAAACGCTACAAACCCCGGTTAATTTCTAAATCCGATGGCTTTTTTTCGATTGGCCACGGTCAACATCCCTCAGGAACCTTAAACCCAGGAGCATTCATCCATGAGCACACCCAAGGCACTGTTGATTCTGCACGGCAAGCAAGCCCTCAACGAGCAGGTGCGGGCGGCGGTGCAGGGCAAGCGCGAGCAGGGCTGGGACCTGGCCGTACGGGTGACGTGGGAGGGTGGCGATGCCCAGCGGTTTGTCGATCAGGCCCTTGCCGATGGCTACACGCGGCTGATTGCCGGCGGCGGTGACGGCACCCTGCGGGATGTGGCCGAGGCCATGGCCCGGGCCAAGACCGAGGCCAGCCTGGTGCTGATGCCCCTCGGTACCGCCAACGATTTTGCCCGCGCCGCCGGTGTGCCGCTGGAGCCCGAGCAGGCCCTGGACCTGCTGGATGTACCGGCCCGTGCCATCGACCTGGGCGAAGTAGGCGGGCAGATCTTCCTGAATATGGCCACCGGTGGTTTTGGCAGCCAGGTCACCGCCAACACCTCCGAAGACTTGAAGAAAGTCCTCGGTGGCGCGGCGTATCTGTTTACCGGCCTGTCACGCTTCAGCGAGTTGCGCGCGGCCTACGGTGAATTGCAGGGCCCTGACTTTCACTGGCGCGGCGAGCTGCTGGCCCTGGGCATCGGCAACGGGCGCCAGGCCGGTGGTGGCCACGTGCTGTGCCCCGGCGCCCTGGCCGATGATGGTTTGTTGGATATCAGCATCTTGCCGGCGCCGCAGGAAGTGGTCGGCACCCTGCGCAACCTGATGACGGACGGCTGGGGCCTGGACAATATGTTTGTGCGGGCGCGCTTGCCGTGGGTCGAAATCAAGGTCGCCGAAGGGCTGGCGATCAACCTCGACGGCGAACCACTCCAGGGTGACGACTTGCACTTCTCGGCCTTGCCCCAGGCACTGCGGGTGCATCTGCCGGAGGACTCACCGTTGCTGACTAATCGTCAAGGCTGATGATCTGTTCGCGCACTGCGAACAGCACCAGGCCCGCCACGTCGAAAATCTGCAGGCGCTTCATGATCTGCGAGCGGTGGGCTTCCACGGTCTTGATGCTCAGACCCAGGCCATTGGCGATTTCACGGGTGGACTTGCCGCGCACGATCAAGCGCAGGATTTCCAACTGGCGTGCCGTCAGGTTGTGGCTGTGGGGCGGCGGGTTGACCTGGGCCTGATTGCGGATCAGCGCCTGGTTGATCACCGTATGGGCGATCGCCGGGCTGAGGTAGCGTTCGTTGTTGCGCAACGCCAGCAGCGCGTGCTCCAGCTCATTGGCCGTGGTGTCCTTGAGCAGGTAGCCATGGGCGCCGGACTCCAGCGCGCACATGATCAGCTCCGGGTCGGTGTGCATCGACAGGATCAGTACCTTGCTCTTCGGATAGGCGCGCTTGAGGTCTTTCAATGCATCGAGCCCGCCGGTGTGCTTCATCGACAGGTCAAGCAGCACGATGTCGGGTTGCAGCGCGTCAAACCGCTCCAGCAACTGCGCGCCGTCGCTCGCTTCACCGATCACCGCGTAGCCGGGAATATCCATGACCAGCGCACGCACGCCGGCCCTGATCAGGGAGTGGTCATCCACCAGGAGTAAGTTGCACGTCACTCTAGAACCTTATGGGGGTTGGCCCGTTCGAGGGCGCGGGGCGCCCAGGGGAAAAGCGCTTCGATCCTCGTCCCGGAGCCTGGCTGGCTATTGACCGACAATGTGCCTCCCAGTTGATCAATCCGCTCGGACATCCCGGCCATGCCCCGCTGGCCTTCCTGGGCGGGGTTGATGGCGGGCGAAAAGCCCTGGCCGTCATCGCTGATAAACAGTGACAGGCCTTCGGGCAGGCGTTGCAGGCGTACCAGCAGGTTACGTGCCTGGGCATGGCGCAGCATGTTGGTGACGGCTTCCTGGGTAATGCGAAAGGCGGCAACAGCCATCTCTTCCGGGATGCCGGTCAGCCGTTGATGACATTCCAGGCTCCAGCTTACCCGGGTGTTTTCCAGGGTCTTGAGCAGATGCGCCCGCAGGCTCGCCTCAAGGCCCAGGCTCGCCAGTTGCCGGGGGTTGAGGATGGCCGACACGTCCTGCACCTTGGCCAGGGTTTCGTTGAGGGTGTTGCACAGCACCGCACAGTGGCCCTGCAGGTTTTCCGGAAGACGGCGCTTGAGCCATTCACTTTGCAGCTTGGCGGCGGTCAACAGTTGGCCGATATCGTCGTGCAGTTCGCGGCTGAGGCGATGACGTTCGTTTTCCTGGACCTGCAACAGGCGGTCGGCCAACTCCTGGGGCTGGAACTTGATGGACTTGCGTGAGCGCCACTGTTGCAAGCCCACCACCAGCAGGGTGGCCAGGTTCACTGACAACAGCGCCAGGGGAAGATCGGCCGAGTGTGCATAAGCCCACAGGCTGAGCAGGCACGCGCACAGGCATAGCGCGAGGGTTATCCAGCGTGCATTGCTTCGGGACACGGACCTTGCGATGAGTGACTTCAGGCTGGCGTACATAGGAGGCGCATTTCACGTTTATATGCATCATGAAGTTGAGTCACTTCGAGCGGGGCATGGTACCACCACTATTACCGTTGGTCGCCTGGCGCCGAGCGGGATGAGGCGTATTAATCACGGCAGCGTCCCGGAAGGTAGTCCCGGAGTTCAACGAGTGGGGAAGTTGTATCATTGAAGTTGTTTTGTATCAGTATTGTCGTTAGTGGCTTATTGATATTTTTCTGCTAACGACGTCGTGATGCATAAATAGTTGTGGTGTCGTTTTTAGATAATCAGGCAATTGAATGCGACATTTTTGTCGCTTAAATGCGAAGAAGCCTCAAATAGCGTAAGGCCTGTGTTGTTGCTTATAGCCGAAATCGCTTTGGGGGATGTGTTGGACAACGGTGGCGATCAACACGGTTTGTTCCGTTTCATCCAGGCCGAGCTTGCCGGTTTTTGTGTCGATCAACTCCAGTTGCCAGGCCAGCAGGGTGAGGCAGTTGTGCAGTGCATCAAGTGCTTCGTCATGCAGTTGCAGGGGGCTGGCGGCGTTGCTGATCAGGTACTGGATATGCCGTGAGAACTCGCTGATCGCCCTCAGGGCCAGGGCTTCGGATTTTTCCGCGAGCTTGATCAGGTTGGTTTTCATGCAGTCGATCGCGTCACTGTCGTTGCGGATCAAATGCAGGTGGCTCAAGCATTCTTCAGACTTGGCCAGCAACATTTCCGCTTCGAGGAGGAACTCGGGAAGTGCAAGTTGCCACTCTTTGCCGTCGTTCATCACACAAGTCTCCAGAACATACGATCGGATGATGAGATGTTGCACCGGTTGAATGGCGTAAAACTACCGCTGAAATATGACGAATATCTGTAGGCCCGTTCCGACTTTTCAGTAGGAAATTTATTTGAATGACGACCGTCGTGCGAGTACCCCACAATTTCCAGGGGCATTCGCACAACTTCTTTGGGTGCCAGTAGATAAGTCACTGGATGATCCGTTGGCCGTGGGCTTGCGATAGCAAACAAAAGCCTGACTCCATTCATGCAATGAGAATGGCGTCACATTAATGGCTATTAGATATCGCGAATATCAGGTTGGTCCTGATTGTGGATAGGGGAATCCCTTACATAGCGGAACCTCGCGCAGACTTTGCGGTCACGCGGCGGTGGTGATGGGCCTTGCGTTGAAGCGGGTTCAGTAAAGCATGATGTCAGTGTGACATCAATGGATTTGCATGGCATTTTAGTGGGGGTCAAGGTCCGGCGTTTGCCGCCGATAACCTGCTTCAGTGACCAGCACTATCCATCCGCTAAACCCCAGGAGTCTTTAATGGCCGGCATTCTCGACACGGTAGATCAACGCACACAATTGGTGGGTGAGAATCGCCTGGAGATCCTCATGTTTCGCCTGGCCGGGCGGCAGCTGTTCGCGATCAACGTGTTCAAGGTGCAGGAAGTGCTGCAACTGCCCAAGTTGACCCTGATGCCCCAGCGCCACCCGTTTGTCTGCGGCGTGGTCAACCTGCGTGGGCAGACGTTGCCGGTGATCGACCTGTCCCAGGCGATTGGCATGCGTCCGCTGATTCCGGGCCCCAACAGCACCATTATCGTCACCGAGTACAACCGCTCGGTGCAGGCGTTCCTGGTGGGCGGCGTCGACCGCATCGTCAACATGAACTGGGAGGCGATCCTGCCGCCGCCGGCAAGTGCCGGGCGCCAGCATTACCTGACGGCCATCAGCAAGGTCGATGACCAGTTGGTGGAAATCATCGACGTGGAAAAAGTCCTCGCCGAAATCGTGCCCTACAACGCCAAGGTTTCCCGCGAGAAACTTGAAGACCCGGTGCTGGAACGCGCCCGCGGCCGCGAAGTGCTGCTGGTGGATGACTCCAACGTCGCCCTCTCGCAACTGCGTGACACCCTCGGACAGTTGGGGGTGAAGATGCACATTGCCAGCGACGGCCTCAAGGCACTGAACATGCTCAAGGCCTGGGCCGACAGTGGCCAGGTGATGACCGACAAGCTGTTGATGATCTTCACCGACGCTGAAATGCCCGAGATGGACGGCTACCGCCTGACCACCGAGATTCGCAACGACCCGCGCCTGCGCAGCCTGTACGTGGTGCTGCATACGTCGTTGTCCGGCAGCTTCAACGACTCGATGGTGAAGAAGGTCGGTTGCGACAACTTCCTCTCCAAGTTCCAGCCCGACAAGTTGGTGGACGTGGTACGTCAGCGCCTGATGCTGGACGAAGTCCCGGCTTGAGCTTAGGGTGACGGCTTTGTCCCTCAGGAATGCAGGCCCATGCTTCGTCTCAGCGCGTTGTACCGATACCCCTTGAAGTCCGGCAAGGGTGAATCCTTGCAGCAGATCGGCCTGGACACACTCGGGCTCGACGGGGATCGACGCTGGATGTTGGTGGACGAGGCCAGCGGGCGTTTCCTGACCCAGCGCGCCGTGGCCAGGATGAGCCAGCTCTCGGCGCTGTGGAACAGCGCCGGTGGCCTGACCTTGAGCGCCGAAGGCCAACCTGCGCTTGACGTGCCACTACCCGGCAGCGATGCCGAGTTGCGCGGCGTGACCATCTGGCGTGACACCTTGCGCGTGCCGGATGCCGGTGACGAGGCAGGCGCCTGGCTCAGCGAATTCATCGGCAAACCCACGCGGCTGGTGCAAGTGCCGCTGTCCCGTGCGCGCACGACCGAGGCCGGCTACGGCAAGGATGATGACAAGGTCGCGTTTGCCGATGGCTTTCCGTTGCTGCTGATCGGCCAGGCGTCCCTGGATGACCTGTCCCAGCGTATCGGTCGGCCCATGGAGATGCTGCGTTTTCGCCCCAACCTGGTGATCGAGGGCAGCGAAGCCTTTGCCGAAGACGGCTGGAAGCGGATACGGATTGGTGACGTGGAGTTTCGCGTGGTCAAGTCCTGCTCACGCTGCATCCTCACCACCATCGACCCGGCGAGTGGCGAGCGCAGTGCCGACCGCGAACCGCTGGCTACGCTCAAGACCTACCGCGAGCAAGAGGGCGATGTGATGTTTGGGCAGAACCTGGTCAACGATGGGGTGGGCCGCCTGGAAGTCGGCATGCCGGTGACGATCCTGGAGTAAGCAGCCCTGAAATGAAAAATGCCCGTCTCTCGCGAGACGGGCATTTTTTTCGGCTATCGAACGTTTAGCCGCGGTATTCGCACAGGTAGGCGGTGTCGACCGCCACCTTCAGCTGGAACTTGCTGTTGGCTGGCACGTTGAACTGGCTGCCGGCGGCGAAGGTTTCCCAGTCGGCGCTGTCTGGCAGCTTGACGGTCAGTGCGCCCGATACCACGTGCATGATTTCACGCTGGGCAGTGCCGAACTCGTATTCACCCGGGGCCATGACGCCGATGGTCGCCGGACCTTCTGCAGTGCCGAAAGCGATCGACTTGACGGTGCCGTCGAAGTACTCGTTGACTTTAAACATGGGCGAATCCTCGGAAAAGGGTCAAGAAAGGTCGGCCAGTATGCCTTCTACACGGGCAAAATCAACGGCAGCAGCCGTGCGGTATTGCGTGCATCTTCCAGCGCCCGATGCTGTTGGCCGTGGAACTGCATGCCGGCCAGTTGCAGCGCGCCGTTGAGCCCCAGCGGCTTGTCCAGGCGCCGGGCCTTGGCGAAGCGTTGCTTGAGGTTCACGTGGGGCGTCTGGCCCAGCACGCTGCTCAAGCCATGGCGCTGCCACTCCAGTTCCAGTTGCTGGCGATCGTAGTCACCCCAGCTCGCCCAGCCTTCCAGGCGTGCCTGGTGCTGGCCAAGCCAGCGTTCGAACAGCGGCCACACCTCGATCAACGGCGCGGCAGCGTCGATATTCGCCTGGGTGATGTGGGTCAACTGGCGGCAGAACGGCGTCAGCAGCGGCCTGCGCAATGGCCGCACGAAACGCTGGAAATGGTCCAGTTCACGGCCCTGGCGGTTGACCAGGCTCACACCGATTTCGATGATTTCCATCTCGGTCACGGGCCAGCCGCCTTCATCCGTTGTGGCTTCAAGATCAATAATCAGCCAATGAGGCATCGCAGGTTCCCGTACTCTTCCCGTCCTGATGGGGATAGAGCGTAGCCAAGCCTGCTAGTTCCGCCCAGGGCTTACTCGATCTCCAGCAAAATCTGACGGTTCCTGACCTGATCGCCTGCAACCGCCTGGATTCGCTTGACCACGCCACTCATGCCGGCCTTGAGTGGGTGCTCCATTTTCATCGCTTCCAGCACCAGCAACAGCTGGCCCTTGCTGACCGAATCGCCTTCGCTGACCCGTACTTCGACAATTGCCCCATCCATCGGCGCCTTGACCGTGCCGTTGCCGGCCTCGGCCTGGCGGGTGGCGACGGTTTGGGTTCGATCATTGATGCACACGCCGGGCAACCAGAGCCGGGTGCCTTGCAGGTGGTAGGCAATGCGACGGCGAATGCCGTTGAGAACGGCGGTGGCCCAGCGTCCGTCGGTGGAGAGGTCGCGTATTTCGATGGCGTGCAGATCAATCTCGACTTGCAGGCAATTGTCCGCCAGCACACTGAGGCTGATGGCCCGGGGCTCGTCGTGTTCGGCCAATTGCCAGGTCCAGGGTACGCTGGCGTTGTTGCGCCAGCCGGATAATGGCTGGGTGTGAGCGCTGGCGCTGTGTTGGTAAAACAGCGCGGCGGCCAGGGCCAGCTCTTCGTTGGTCGCGTGGGTACGCGGGATGTCGCTGAAGTGTTCGGCAATAAAGCCGGTGCTGAAATCGCCGGCGATGAAGTGTGGATGCTTGAGCAGGCTGGCCAGCAGGCGCTGGTTGGTGGGCACGCCGAGCAGCACGCAGTCTTCCACGGCCCTGACCAGCTTGCGCCGGGCCTCTTCGCGGGTGGCGCCGTGGGCGATGATCTTGCCCAGCATCGAGTCGTAGAACGGGGTGATGCGCTGGCCTTCCAGCACGCCATGATCGATGCGCACACCTGGCGCCGGGTCCCAGCGCAGTCCGTCGCCGGTTTGCGGGAGGAAGCCCTGGGCCGGGTCTTCGGCGTACAGGCGCACTTCCATGGCGTGACCGGTGAGGGTCACTTGTTCCTGACTCAGGGGCAAAGGTTGGCCGGCGGCGATGTGCAGTTGCCAGGCGACGAGGTCGAGGCCGGTGATCAGTTCGGTGACCGGGTGTTCGACCTGCAGGCGGGTGTTCATTTCCAGGAAGTAGAAATTGCCGTCGCGGTCGAGCAGGAACTCCACCGTGCCGGCGCCGACGTAATTGACGGCGCGCGCGGCCTTGAGGGCGGCTTCGCCCATGGCTTGGCGCAGCTCGGGGGTCATGACGGGGCAGGGGGCTTCTTCGATGACTTTTTGATGGCGGCGCTGGACCGAGCAGTCGCGTTCGCCGAGGTAGATCAGGTTGCCGTGGGTGTCGCCGAACAGTTGGATTTCGACATGGCGGGGGGCGATCAGGGCTTGTTCGAGGATGAGTTCGGCGCTGCCGAAGGCGTTTTGTGCTTCGGAGCGGGCGGTGCGCAGGTGTTCCAGCAGGGTGTCGGGGTTGTGTACCAGGCGCATGCCACGGCCGCCGCCGCCGGCGCTGGCCTTGATCATCAGTGGGTAGCCGATGTGGGTGGCTTGTTGTTGCAGGGTTGGGTCGTCCTGGTCGGGGCCTTGGTAGCCCTTGATGCAGGGGACGCCGGCGTTGAGCATGGCGATTTTTGAGAGGCGTTTGCTGCCCATCAGGTCGATGGCTTCGGGGCTGGGGCCGATGAAGGTGAGGCCGGCGTTTGCGCAGGCTCGGGCGAAGTCGGGGTTTTCGGAGAGGAAGCCGTAGCCGGGGTGGATGGCGTCGGCGCCGGTGCGGTGGGCTGCGTTGAGGATGGCTTCGATGTTCAGGTAGGACTGGGTGACCGGGGCGGGGCCGATGTTGATGGCTTCGTCGGCCATCTGGACGTGCAGGGCGTCGGTGTCGGCTTCGCTGTAGATTGCTACGGTGCGGTAGCCCAGGGATTGGGCGGTGCGCTGGATGCGGCAGGCGATTTCGCCACGGTTGGCTATGAGGATTTTGTTGAACATGAGTGACCCCTTGGGTTGGCGTTTACCGTGTACATATCCATTCCTGCGGTAACGGCTGCTATTGGTTCCGCTCTTACAGCGGGTCACTTTTGAAGAGCGCAAAAGTAACCAAAACGCTCTGCCCCGCCTGTCGGCGCCTCGCTGTGGCTCGGCGTTCCCTCACTC
>NZ_JACAQY010000045.1:0-27595 GCF_013386835.1 Pseudomonas sp. IPO3774 | reverse complement strand
GCTGGGCCAAGGATGGCCCATCGCGGCGGCCCACGGTCCAAAGCCGGAGTGAGGGCACACCGAGCCTAGGCGAGGTGCCGAGTGGTGGGGCAAGAGCGTTTTGCTTACTTTTGCGCTGTTCAAAAGTGAGCCGCTGTAAGAGCGGAACCAATAGCAGCCGTTACCGCAGCAACGGATATGCCCCCCCCAAGAAAACTTTCCTCCCCCGAGCGTGACCCAGATCCCACAACCCGTTGATTAATGATGGCATCCGCTCAGCTATACTCCTCTCCATTTGAATGGCCCTCGAGGAATTACTGTGAAGAACTGGACCTTGCGCCAACGGATTTTGGCGAGCTTTGCGGTCATCATCGCGATCATGCTGCTGATGGTAGTGGTCTCGTATTCACGCCTGTTGAAGATCGAGGCCGGCGAAGAGTCAGTCCGCGATGACGCAGTCCCCGGGGTCTACCTAAGCTCCATGATCCGCAGCGCATGGGTCGACAGCTACCTCGACACCCTCGACATCATCGGCCTGCGCAAAGACAAGACACTCACCGAAGCCGACAAGGCCGACTACAAGTCCTTCGAAGCGCGCATCATCACGCAAATGGCCAATTACAAGGCAACTATCAACGGCGCTGAGGATCAGGCCGAGTTCGATAAGTTCGAAGCCCTGCACCAGGCCTACAACAAGGCTTTGGCTGCAGTCACTGAAAACCTGCAACGCAATGACGTCGCCGCCGCCCGCAAAGTGTTCGACGAAGAGCTGACCCCGACCTGGACCGCAGGCCGCATGAAGCTCAACGACATCATCACCGAAAACAAAAACGTCGCGGACCGTGCCACCAACGCTATCGACGACGCCGTGTCCGCTGCAAAAATCAGCATGGGCGTCTCGCTGATCCTCGCGATCCTCGCCGCCGGCCTCTGCGGCCTGCTGCTGATGCGCGCGATCATGGCGCCGATGAAACGCATCGTCGACATCCTCGAAACCATGCGCACCGGCGACTTGAGCAAACGCCTGAACCTCGAACGCAAGGACGAATTCGGCGCAGTAGAGACCGGCTTCAACGACATGATGACCGAGCTCACCGCCCTGGTGTCCCAGGCACAGCGCTCTTCGGTACAGGTCACCACCTCGGTCACCGAGATTGCCGCGACTTCCAAGCAACAACAGGCCACGGCCACTGAAACCGCCGCGACGACCACCGAGATCGGCGCTACTTCGCGGGAGATCGCTGCTACTTCCAAGGACTTGGTCCGTACCATGACCGAAGTCTCCACCGCCGCCGACCAGGCCTCGGTGGCCGCCGGCTCCGGCCAGCAAGGCCTGGCGCGCATGGAAGAAACCATGCACTCGGTGATGGGCGCGGCCGACCTGGTGAACGCCAAGCTGGCGATCCTCAATGAGAAGGCCGGCAACATCAACCAGGTGGTGGTGACCATCGTCAAGGTCGCTGACCAGACCAACCTGTTGTCCCTCAACGCTGCCATCGAGGCCGAGAAGGCCGGTGAGTACGGTCGCGGGTTTGCCGTGGTAGCCACCGAAGTGCGGCGCCTGGCCGACCAGACCGCCGTGGCCACCTACGACATCGAGCAGATGGTGCGCGAGATCCAGTCGGCGGTGTCGGCCGGGGTGATGGGCATGGACAAGTTCTCTGAAGAAGTGCGCCGTGGCATGTTCGAGGTGCAGCAGGTGGGCGAGCAGTTGTCGCAGATCATCCATCAGGTGCAGGCCCTGGCGCCACGGGTGTTGATGGTCAACGAAGGCATGCAGGCCCAGGCCACCGGCGCCGAGCAGATCAACCATGCGCTGGTGCAGTTGGGCGATGCCAGCAGCCAGACCGTGGAGTCCCTGCGTCAGGCCAGCTTTGCCATCGACGAGCTGAGCCAGGTCGCCGTCGGCCTGCGCAGCGGCGTGTCGCGTTTTAAAGTCTGATGAACGACCTCGCGGCTAAACGCGGTGCTGTTGCGGCAGTGAAGAAAGCACTGTTCCTGGTGTTTCACATCGGTAATGAACGGTATGCCCTCAAGGCCACGGAAGTGGCCGAGGTGCTGCCGCGCCTGCCGCTCAAGCCCATTGCCCATGCGCCTGTGTGGGTCGCCGGGATCTTTGCCCATCGCGGGGCAATGGTGCCGGTGATCGATCTCAGTGCCTTGACCTTCGGTACGCCGGCCCAGGCCCGCACCAGCACGCGCCTGGTGTTGGTCAATTATCAGCCGGATACACTCACTCCGGCACGCTGGCTGGGGCTGATCCTCGAACAGGCCACCGATACCCTGCGCTGTGACCCGGCGGAGTTCCAGCCCTACGGCCTGGACAACCGCCAGGCCCGTTACCTGGGCCCGGTGCGCGAAGACGAGCGTGGCTTGATGCAGTGGATCGGCGTGGCGGACCTGCTGACGGCTGACGTGCAGGCGCTGCTGTTTGCCGCGGGCGAGGAGGGTTGATGAGCAGTGATCAACGCTTCTTCGACTTCCTTAAGGAGCGCATTGGCCTGGACGTTGCCTCGGTGGGCGAAGCGATCATCGAGCGTGCCGTACGCCAGCGCAGCATGGCGCTCAGCGCGCAGACCGCAGATCAATACTGGCAGCAATTGCAGGCCTCCACCGACGAACAGCAAGCGCTGATCGAAGCGGTGATCGTCCCCGAAACCTGGTTTTTCCGTTACCCCGAATCCTTCGCCACCCTGGGCCGGCTGGCGGTCGCCCGCCTGGCCGAAATCAAGCAGATGCGCGCCCTGCGGATCCTCAGCCTGCCGTGTTCCACCGGCGAAGAACCCTATTCGATTGCCATGGCCTTGCTCGACGCCGGGCTGGCACCGCATCAGTTCAAGGTGCAGGGCATGGACGTCAGCCCGCTGTCGGTGGAGCGCGCCCGCCGTGGGGTGTACGGCAAGAATTCGTTTCGCGGCCAGGACCTCGAGTTCCGCGATCGCCACTTCACCGATCAAACCGACGGCTACCGGATTGCCGACCGGGTACGCGAACAAGTGCGCCTGCAGGTGGGCAACCTGCTGGACCCCACGCTGCTGGCCAACGAGCCCACCTACGATTTTGTGTTCTGCCGCAACCTGCTGATCTACTTCGACCAGCCGACCCAGAAGCAGGTGTTTGAAGTGCTCAAGGGCCTGACCCATGTCGACGGCGTGCTGTTTATCGGTCCTGCCGAAGGCAGCCTGCTGGGGCGCCTGGGCATGCGTTCGATTGGCGTGCCGCAGTCGTTTGCCTTCAGCCGGCATGCGGAGCCCGCGCCTGAACCGGTATTTGTGCCGATGCCCGCGCCGATTCCTCAGCGCAGTGCCGCGCCTATCCCGACCAGGCCCCGGCCATTCAGCACCGTCAGTGCCCAAGTGGTACCGATCAAGCCGCCGCCCCCGCAGTCGGACGCCGCCGATCTGCTCAGTCAGATTGCGACCCTGGCCAATGAAGGCAAGAGCCTGGAAGCCCGTGCTGCCTGCGAGCGTTATTTGCAGAGCCATCCGCCGGCGGCCCAGGTGTTTTATTGGCTGGGCCTGCTCAGCGATGTGGCCGGCAGCGCCCTGGAAGCCCAGGGTTATTACAGAAAAGCCTTGTACCTGGAACCCCAGCACCCGCAGGCCTTGATGCACCTGGCCGCGTTGCTCGAGTCCCAGGGCGATGTCGCCGGCGCCCGGCGTTTGCAGGCTCGTGCCGCGCGCAGCGAGCGAGCTGACAGTGAGCGTAAATCATGACCCTGGATCCCGACCTGAACCTGACCCTGGCCGATACCCAGGCCATCGATGACTGCTGGAACCGCATCGGCATCCACGGTGACAAGTCCTGCCCGTTGCTGGCCGAGCACATTCACTGTCGCAATTGCTCGGTGTATTCCGCCGCCGCCACGCGCCTGCTCGACCGTTATGCCTTGCAGCAGGACGATCACCGCCCCGTCGCGACGCCGGAAGTCGAGGGTGATGTCCTCACCCGTTCGCTGCTGATGTTCCGCCTCGGCGAAGAATGGCTGGGCATCGCCACTCGCTGCCTGGTGGAAGTGGCGCCGTTGCAGCCGATCCATTCCTTGCCCCATCAGCGTTCCCGCGCCTTGCTGGGCGTGGCCAACGTGCGTGGCGCACTGGTGGCGTGCCTGTCCCTGGTGGAATTGCTGGGGCTGGACAGCACCGGCAGCGGCCCCAGTGGCGCACGAATCATGCCGCGCATGCTGATCATCGCGGCGCAGGACGGCCCCGTGGTGGTGCCGGTGGACGAAGTGGACGGTATCCATGCCATTGATGAACGCACCTTGAACGCGGCGTCTGCCTCCGGCACCCAGGCCAGCGCCCGCTATACCCAAGGGGTGTTGCAGTGGAAAGGCCGCAGCCTGCGCTGGCTGGACGAGGCGCAATTGTTGTCTGCCGTGACCCGGAGCCTCACATGACCCCCGACCAGATGCGCGATGCCTCGCTGCTGGAGCTGTTCAGCCTGGAAGCCGACGCCCAGACCCAGGTGCTCAGCGCCGGCCTGCTGGCCCTGGAGCGCAACCCGACCCAGGCCGACCAGCTCGAAGCCTGCATGCGCGCCGCCCATTCCCTGAAGGGCGCGGCGCGGATTGTCGGGGTGGACGCGGGGGTCAGCGTGGCCCACGTGATGGAAGATTGCCTGGTCAGCGCCCAGGAAAGCCGCTTGTACCTGCTGCCGGAACATATCGACGCACTGCTGCAAGGCACCGATTTGCTGATGCGCATTGCTACGCCGGGCAATACCGTGGGCCCGGCGGACATCGAGTCCTATGTGGCATTGATGGAGCGGTTGCTCGATCCGTCGCAGAAAGTCGCACCGCCCGCTGCGCCAAAGCCCGCGCCGCCGCCAACGCCCGCGCCAGAACCTGAATTGTCGATGGAAGCGCTGCTGACCCTGCCGCCGGAGCCCGAACCCGCGCCGCCGGTCAGTGCCGAACTGCCGCGCCAAAATAAGCGCATGACCGAAGGCGGCGAGCGGGTGTTGCGGGTGACCGCCGAACGCTTGAACAGCCTGTTGGACCTGTCCAGCAAGTCCCTGGTGGAAACCCAGCGGCTCAAGCCTTACCTCGCCAGCTTGCAACGCCTCAAGCGCATCCAGAGCAACAGCGCCCGCGCCCTGGAAAACCTCGACGGCCACCTCAAGACCGTCGACCTGAGCCTGGAAGCCCAGGAAGCCCTGGCCGACACCCGCCGCCTGTTGAGCGAAGCCCAGGCGCTGCTCGCGGAAAAAACCGCCGAAATCGACGAGTTCGGCTGGCAGGCCGGGCAGCGCGCCCAAGTCTTGTACGACACCGCGCTGGCATGCCGCATGCGACCGTTTGCCGATGTACTGGCCGGGCAGGTGCGCATGGTGCGTGACCTGGGCCGCAGCCTCGGTAAACAGGTGCGCCTGGAAATCGAAGGCGAGAAGACCCAGGTCGACCGCGATGTGCTGGAAAAGCTCGAAGCGCCGCTGACCCATTTACTGCGCAATGCTGTGGACCACGGCATTGAAATGCCCGAACAACGCCTGCTGGCGGGCAAACCGGCTGAAGGCCTGATCCGCCTGCGGGCGTCTCACCAGGCCGGCTTGCTGGTGCTGGAGTTGAGCGACGACGGCAACGGTGTCGACCTGGAGCGCCTGCGCGGCACCATCGTCGACCGGCATTTGTCGCCGGCGGAAACCGCCCTGCGCCTGAGCGAAGAGGAACTGCTCACGTTCCTGTTCCTGCCGGGGTTCAGCCTGCGGGACAAGGTCACCGAGGTCTCGGGGCGCGGGGTCGGCCTGGATGCGGTGCAGCATATGGTGCGCCAGTTGCGCGGCGCGGTGGTGCTGGAGCAGACGGCGGGGCAGGGCAGTCGCTTCCACCTGGAGGTGCCGTTGACCCTGTCGGTAGTGCGCAGCCTGGTGGTGGAAGTTGGCGAAGAGGCCTACGCCTTCCCGCTGGCCCACATCGAGCGCATGTGCGATCTTGCGCCCGACGACATCGTGCAACTGGAAGGTCGCCAGCATTTCTGGCACGAAGGCCGGCATGTCGGCCTGGTCGCCGCCAGCCAGTTGCTGCAGCGCCCGCCGGGGCAGGGCAGTCAGGAAACCCTGAAGGTCGTGGTGATCCGCGAGCGCGATGCGGTCTACGGGATTGCCGTGGAGCGTTTTATCGGCGAGCGCACGCTGGTGGTATTGCCCCTGGACGACCGGTTGGGCAAGGTCCAGGACATCTCCGCCGGAGCGTTGCTCGATGACGGTTCGGTGGTGCTGATCGTCGACGTCGAAGACATGCTGCGATCGGTGGACAAACTGCTGAATACCGGTCGTCTGGAGCGCATCGCCCGACGCACCCAGCAAACCCTCGAAGCACCGCGCAAGCGTATTCTGGTGGTGGATGACTCGCTGACCGTGCGCGAGCTGCAACGCAAATTGTTACTTAATCGCGGTTATGAAGTGGCCGTGGCAGTCGATGGCATGGATGGCTGGAACGCGCTGCGCTCCGAAGACTTCGACCTGCTGATCACGGACATTGATATGCCTCGCATGGACGGTATTGAATTGGTCACACTCTTGCGCCGTGATACTCGCCTGCAATCCCTGCCGGTGATGGTTGTTTCCTACAAGGATCGGGAAGAAGACCGTCGTCGTGGACTGGACGCCGGCGCCGACTATTATCTAGCCAAGGCCAGCTTCCATGACGACGCGCTGTTGGACGCGGTGGTGGAGCTGATTGGAGGAGCACGGGCATGAGGATTGCGATCGTCAATGACATGCCCATGGCCGTGGAGGCCTTGCGCCGGGCGTTGAGCCTTGAGCCGGCCCACGAAGTGGTGTGGGTTGCAGGCAACGGCCTGGAAGCAGTGCAGCGTTGCGCCGAATTCACGCCCGACCTGATTCTGATGGACCTGATCATGCCGGTGATGGACGGTGTGGAGGCCACCCGGCAGATCATGGCCGAGACGCCCTGTGCGATCCTGATTGTCACCGTCGACCGCCAGGCCAACGTCAGCCGTGTATTCGAAGCCATGGGCCATGGCGCCCTGGACGTGGTTGACACGCCTGCACTGGGCGTGGGCAATCCGAAGGACGCCGCGGCACCGCTGTTGCGCAAGATCCTCAATATCGGCTGGCTGATTGGCCAGCGTGGCAGCCGCGTGCGGGCCGAGCCTGCGCCCCAGCGGGCCACGGGCAAACGCCAGAGCCTGGTGGCCATCGGTTCGTCCGCAGGCGGCCCGGCTGCCCTGGAATCCCTGCTCAAGGGCTTGCCCCGGGACTTCTCGCCGGCCATTGTGCTGGTGCAGCATGTGGACCAGGTGTTCGCCGCCGGCATGGCCGAATGGCTGAGCAGTGCCTCGGGCCTGCCGGTGCGCCTGGCCCGGGAAGGCGAGCCGCCCCAAAGTGGCGTCGTGTTGCTGGCGGGCACCAACCATCACATTCGTCTGCTGAAGAACGGCACGCTGGCCTATACCGCCGAACCTGTGAATGAGATTTACCGGCCGTCCATCGACGTGTTTTTCGAGAGCGTCGCCAGCTACTGGAATGGCGATGCCGTTGGCGTGCTGTTGACGGGGATGGGGCGTGATGGCGCCCAGGGACTTAAGTTGATGCGTCAGCAAGGCTACCTGACCATCGCGCAGGACCAGCAAAGCTGTGCTGTTTACGGCATGCCCAAAGCGGCAGCGGCGATTGACGCGGCTGTTGAAATTCGCCCATTGGACAGAATTGCGCCACGATTGCTGGAGGTATTCGCAAAATGACCGATATCACACGCTGTCCTGGCCTGCAGGTAGTAATTCAGGTGACCGTAAATGAATGATTTGCAGCTCGACGACTTCAAGACCGACGAAAACGCCGCCATGGTGCTGCTCGTCGACGACCAGGCGATGATCGGCGAGGCCGTACGCCGGGGCCTGGCCCATGAAGACAATATCGACTTCCACTTTTGCGCCGACCCGCACCAGGCCATTGCCCAGGCGATCCGTATCAAGCCGACGGTGATCCTGCAGGACCTGGTGATGCCGGGTCTCGATGGCCTGACCCTGGTGCGCGAATACCGCAATCACCCGGCGACGCAGAACATCCCGATCATCGTGCTTTCCACCAAGGAAGACCCGCTGATCAAGAGCGCGGCGTTTGCTGCCGGGGCCAACGATTACCTGGTCAAGCTGCCGGATAACATCGAACTGGTGGCGCGCATCCGCTATCACTCGCGCTCCTACATGACCCTGTTGCAACGGGACGCGGCCTACCGGGCGCTGCGGGTCAGCCAACAGCAGTTGCTGGACACCAACCTGGTGCTGCAACGGCTGATGAACTCCGACGGCCTGACCGGGCTGTCCAATCGCCGGCATTTCGACGAATACCTGGAACTGGAATGGCGCCGCGCCATGCGTGACCAGACCCAACTGTCGCTGCTGATGATCGACGTGGACTTCTTCAAGACCTACAACGACAGTTTCGGCCACCTGGAAGGCGACGAGGCGTTGCGCAAGGTGGCGGCGACCATTCGTGATGCCAGCAGCCGTCCTTCGGATTTGCCGGCGCGTTATGGCGGTGAAGAGTTTGCCCTGGTGCTGCCCAATACCTCGCCGGGTGGGGCACGGCTGGTGGCCGAGAAGCTGCGCCAGGCGGTGGCTAGCCTGAAAATTCCGCACATTGCCCCGGCAGAAGGGGCGAGCCTGACCATCAGTATTGGCTTGGCGACCATGACCCCGGTGCAGGGCACCGATTGCCGGCAATTGATCTCGGCGGCGGACAAGGGCTTGTACCTGGCCAAGCACAATGGGCGCAATCAGGTGGGGATCGAGTAGGGAATACGGTCTGCGGGATGTCGCAGACCTAATGTGGGAGCGGGCTTGCTCGCGAATGCGGTGTGTCAGTCAATGCATCTGGCGACTGAACCACCGCATTCGCGAGCAAGCCCGCTCCCACATTTGATCTTCATCGCTGTCTGGATGGTGCATATCCCCGCCTTTTCGGCCAAGCGGACTGCCGTTATCAGCCGTTTGTCGTTATACTCGTCGGCTTTCAAAAGTTCGCCAACGAGTGCTGCCCGCCATGGAAATCAACCCGATCCTTAACACCATCAAGGACCTGTCCGAGCGCTCCGAAACTATTCGGGGGTATCTTTGACTACGATCAAAAGCATGAGCGTCTGACCGAAGTCAATCGCGAGCTTGAAGATCCGGCTGTCTGGAACAAACCTGAATATGCCCAGGAACTGGGCCGCGAGCGCGCTGCGCTGGCGCAGATCGTCGACACCCTCGACGAATTGAACACCGGTCTGGGCGATTGCCGCGACCTGCTGGACATGGCCGTCGAAGAAAACGACGAAGGCGCAGTGGGCGATGTCGTCGCCGAGCTGGCCCGTCTCGAGGAAAACCTCGCCAAACTCGAATTCCGCCGCATGTTCAGCCATGAAATGGACCCGAACAACGCCTACCTGGACATCCAGGCCGGTTCCGGCGGCACCGAAGCACAGGACTGGGCCAACATCCTGTTGCGCATGTACCTGCGCTGGGCCGACAAACGCGGTTTCGACGCGACCATCATGGAACTGTCGGCCGGTGAAGTCGCCGGCATCAAGGGCGCGACCGTGCACATCAAGGGCGAATACGCCTTTGGCTGGCTGCGGACCGAGATCGGCGTACACCGCCTGGTGCGCAAGAGCCCGTTCGACTCCGGCAACCGTCGCCACACGTCGTTCTCCGCCGTTTTCGTCTCGCCAGAGATCGACGACAAGGTGGAAATCGAGATCAACCCGGCAGACCTGCGGATCGACACCTACCGTTCCTCCGGTGCCGGTGGCCAGCACGTAAACACCACCGACTCGGCCGTACGTATTACCCACGTACCGACCAATACCGTGGTGAGCTGCCAGAACGAACGTTCCCAGCACGCGAACAAGGACACCGCCATGAAAATGCTGCGGGCCAAGTTGTACGAGCAGGAAATGCAGAAACGCAACGCCGCGTCCCAGGCGCTGGAAGACACCAAGTCGGATATCGGCTGGGGTCACCAGATCCGCTCGTATGTGCTCGACGCGTCGCGGATCAAGGATCTGCGTACCAACATCGAACGCAGCGACTGCGACAAGGTGCTCGACGGTGATATCGACGAATACCTGGAAGCCAGCCTGAAATCTGGCCTGTAACTCCCTTGTAGGAGCCGGCTTGCCGGCGATCCCCGGCCGCAGGCCGGGGACAACGAACCTGATGGAAAATTTAAAGACATGAGCGACCAACAACTCGACCCGCAAGCCCTGCAACAGGAAGAAAACTCCCTGATCGCCCTGCGCAAGGAAAAGCTTGCTGCCGAGCGCGCCAAGGGCAATGCCTTCCCGAACGACTTCCGCCGCGAAAACTACTGCGATGCCTTGCAGAAACAGTACGCGGACAAGACCAAGGAAGAGCTGGCAGAGGCTGCAATCCCGGTCAAGGTTGCCGGTCGCATCATGCTCAACCGTGGCTCGTTCATGGTGATCCAGGATATGACCGGTCGCATCCAGGTCTACGTCAACCGTAAAACCCTGTCCGAAGAAACCCTGGCCTCGGTGAAAACCTGGGACATGGGCGACATCATTGCCGCCGAAGGCACCCTGGCCCGTTCCGGCAAGGGTGACCTGTACGTTGAAATGACCAGCGTGCGCCTGCTGACCAAATCCCTGCGCCCGCTGCCGGACAAGCACCACGGCCTGACCGACACCGAGCAGCGCTATCGCCAGCGCTACGTTGACCTGATCGTCAACGAAGAAGTGCGCCAGACCTTCCGCGTGCGTTCGCAGGTTATTGCGCACATCCGCAGCTTCCTGATGAAGCGCGACTTCCTCGAAGTTGAAACGCCGATGCTGCAAACCATCCCGGGTGGTGCCGCAGCCAAGCCGTTCGAAACCCACCACAACGCGCTGGACATGGAAATGTTCCTGCGTATTGCGCCTGAGCTGTACCTCAAGCGGCTTGTTGTTGGCGGCTTCGAAAAAGTGTTCGAGATCAACCGCAACTTCCGTAACGAAGGCGTTTCGACTCGTCACAACCCTGAATTCACCATGTTGGAGTTCTACCAGGCCTACGCCGACTACGAAGACAACATGGACCTGACCGAGGAACTGTTCCGCGAACTGGCGCAACTGGTCCTGGGCACCACCGACGTGCCGTACGGCGACAAGGTGTTCCACTTCGGCGAGCCATTCGTGCGCCTGTCGGTGTTCGATTCGATCCTCAAGTACAACCCTGAGCTGACCGCCGATGACCTGAACGACATCGACAAGGCCCGCGCCATCGCCAAGAAAGCCGGCGCCAAGGTGCTGGGCTTCGAAGGCCTGGGCAAATTGCAGGTGATGATTTTCGAAGAGCTGGTGGAGCACAAGCTGGAGCAGCCGCACTTCATTACCCAGTACCCGTTCGAAGTGTCGCCGCTGGCCCGTCGCAACGATGACAACCCGAACGTCACCGACCGTTTCGAGCTGTTCATCGGCGGCCGTGAAATCGCCAACGCCTACTCCGAGCTGAACGATGCCGAAGACCAGGCCGAGCGCTTCATGGCCCAGGTGGCCGACAAGGACGCTGGCGACGACGAGGCGATGCACTACGACGCCGACTTCGTACGCGCCCTGGAATACGGCATGCCGCCTACCGCCGGTGAAGGTATCGGCATCGACCGGTTGGTGATGTTGTTGACCAACTCGCCGTCGATCCGTGACGTGATCTTGTTCCCGCACATGCGGCCACAAGCGTAACCGTAGCGAAATCCGAAGCCGCCTTTTATAAGGCGGCTTTTTTATGTGGCGTTTATAAGCGTCAAGTAAACAGCGCCAGGTGATCGTTCCCACGCTCCGCGTGGGAACGCAGCCCGTGACGCTCCGCGTCACACTGTGGAGGAAGATCCGTCGTGAACCGCGTAATGGCTCAAAAGGGTGCCGCCGGCATTGCCGCTGCCGTGGCTGAAAGTGTTCAGTACCAGGGCCGCAAGGCCAGTCGCCGGGGCAGTGAGCAGCGCAGGCAGGACATTCTCGATGCAGCGATGCGCATCGTGGTACGCGAAGGCGTGCGTGCCGTGCGTCACCGTGCGGTGGCGGCGGAAGCCGGTGTGCCGTTGTCGGCCACCACCTATTACTTCAAGGACATCGACGACCTGCTCACCGACACCTTCGCCCAATATGTGGAGCGCAGCGCCGCGTTCATGGGCAAGTTGTGGGTGCGTAACGAAGGCCTGCTGCGCGAGATGGTGGCTTATGGCGACGGCAGCCCGCAGTCGCGCTCGCAACTGGCCGATGACATCGCGCGCCTGACCGCCGATTACGTGCAACGCCAATTGCTCAACCGCCGTGAGCACCTGATGGCCGAGCAGGCGTTTCGCCAGGAAGCGCTGCTGAACCCGCGCCTGGCCGAGCTGGTGCGCTCCCACCAGCAAATCCTGCTGCAGGGCACTTGCCAGTTTTTCCAGGTATTGGGTTCCCGCGAGCCGCAACAGGATGCCAAAGTGTTGACGGCGATTATCGGTCGGATGGAATATCAGGGCCTGCTGGGCGGCGCAGAGCCTCTGACCAGCGAAGAAATGCTTGAGATCCTCAAGCGTTACATGCATTTGGTGTTGGCTTCGGTCTGACACAGGGGATTGTCCAATGAAAGCCTGGCGCGTCGTCGTGATCGCCTTGTCGTTCCTGTTGCTCAGCGGTTGCCTGGTGACCTTCAAGGACCCGTTGCCCGCCAGCGAGGCGGCGCCTGATGGTCTGCTTGGCAAATGGGCCAGCAAAAACGCCTGGGGTGAGCCGCTCAACCTGCAAATCAGCCGCGTCGGTAAGCACCGCTACAAAGCCGTGAGCTACCCTAAGGCCAAGCCGGGCCAGCGGGATGAATACCTGTTCACGGTTTCCCGGCATGGCAGCCGCTGGTATCTGTCGGCGCCATTGCCGGCCAGGTTCGGCGGGCATTTCATCCTCGCCGGGTTCGAATTGAATGATGAGCACGAGCTGGTGGTCTACAACCTCGATCTGGATCAGGTCCACCAGGCGGTCGGCCAGAAGGTCCTCAGTGGCAGCACCGTCGAAACCGTCGAGGGTGCCGGTGTGTTGATCGACAGTTCCATGGCCCGGGTATTTGCGTACCTGGATGATCCGGCCAATGCCGATGTGTTCGTCGAAGCCGTGCGCTACCAGCGTGCAGGCAAATAACGTTTAAAGAGGAAGTACCGGGTGGACGATTACCAGCAGACGATACGCGCCTTGTCCGATCGCATTGTGCTGGCGCAAACACCGATTCGCGTCCTCGACGCCGTGAAGTGGGACGAGAATATTCGCCAGGGATTCCTCAAGGCCAAGGGCAAGGAAATGCCGGCGGTGGACCGCGACTACTACCTGACCCGGCCGCTGTCGTTCGATTCCAGCGCGGTGAAGCTGGAGTTCCAGAACATCGAGCGTGACATCACCCGCCAGCTTGGCCAGTTCAACCCGGTCGGGCAGATCATGCGGCGCATGTGCAAGGAGTACCGCATGGTGGTGCGCATGCTCGAAGCGCGGGGCACCGAGGATTTCGGCCTGATCTCCCAGGAGCTGTATGGCGCCGCTTCCGATGCGTTCCATGCCGGTGACCCGACCCTGGCCGACCTCGGCCTGATGATGTCGGACTACCTGAACAATATCGATGGCCGTGGCGACCTCAAGGACGAAGCCAAGACCCTGACCGCCAAGGACGCCGTCAACCTGCTGCAGAGCCGCCTGAACAAGGTATTCGGCGAGGCCGAGGAAACCATCCGGGTGTTCGAGTCCGACGGTATCGTGGCGGATGCGGCGGCAGGTGCCGACTACATCAAGATCCGCGCCGACGCGATGTTCAACGACCGCGACGTGCGCGCCCTGGAGGTCCATGAAGGCCTGGTGCACGTGGGCACCACCCTCAATGGGCAAAACCAGCCGATCTGCACCTTCCTGTCCAAGGGCCCGCCCTCGTCGACCGTGACCCAGGAAGGCCTGGCGATCCTGATGGAAATCATCACCTTCGCCTCCTACCCCAGCCGCCTGCGCAAGCTGACCAACCGCACTCGCGCCATCCATATGGTGGAGCAGGGAGCCGACTTCCTGCAGGTGTTCGAGTTCTTCCGTGAGCAGGGCTTTGAGATGGCGGAAAGCTACGGCAACGCGAGCCGGGTTTTCCGTGGGTCGACGCCTACGGGTCTGCCGTTTACCAAGGATTTGTCCTACCTCAAGGGCTTTATCATGGTTTACAACTACATTCAGTTGGCCGTGCGCAAAGGCAAGCTGGAGCAAGTGCCGTTGTTGTTCTGCGGCAAGACCACCCTGGAAGACATGCGTACCCTGCGCCAACTGGTGGACGAAGGCCTGGTGGTGCCACCCAAATACCTGCCGGATCAGTTCCGCGACATGAATGCGTTGGCGGCGTGGATGTGTTTCTCCAACTTCCTCAACCATTTGAGCCTGGACCGGATCGAGGCGGATTACTCCAATATCCTTTAACGATATCTCTGAAGGAACTCAGTCAAAATGTGGGAGCGGGCTTGCTCGCGAATGCGGTGTATCAGCAACAGATGTGGTTACTGAATCACCGCATTCGCGAGCAAGCCCGCTCCCACCTTGATCTCCATAGGTCTTCAGGATCGTTCCCAACCCATTCACGAGGCTTCAACGGATGAGAATCCTCGGCATTCTTTGCCTGCTACTGACCCTTAACGGCTGCAGCTCCTTATTGTTCTATCCGGAGCGCGGCATGCCGTTCACCCCGGAAAAGGCTCGCCTGCAATACCGTGACGTCACATTGACCACCGCCGATGGTCTGAAGCTCCACGCCTGGTGGCTGCCGGCCAAGGCTGGCGTGCCGCTCAAGGGCACGGTGCTGCACCTGCACGGCAACGGCGGCAATCTCGCCTGGCACCTCGGCGGCAGCTGGTGGCTGCCGGAGCAGGGCTATCAAGTGCTGTTGGTGGACTATCGCGGCTACGGGTTGTCCGAAGGCGAACCTTCGCTGCCAGCGGTTTACCAGGACATCGACGCTGCCTTCAAGTGGATCGACAGCGCCCCCGAAACCCAGGGCCAGCCGTTGATCGTGCTCGGCCAAAGCCTGGGCGGCGCGTTAGTGGTGCACTACCTGGCGGAACATCCCGAACGTCAGCCGCAGCTCAAGGCGCTGGTACTGGACGGTGTGCCGGCCAGTTATCGTGACGTAGGACAATTCGCCCTCAGCACCTCCTGGCTAACATGGCCGTTCCAGGTGCCGTTGTCGTGGCTGGTGCCGGACGGCGACAGTGCGATCAACGCCATGCCCCGGCTGACCGGCGTGCCGAAATTGTTGTTCCATAGCCTGGACGACCCGATCGTGCCGCTCTCCAACGGCATTCGCCTGTATCAGACTGCGCCGCCACCGCGGGTGCTGCAACTGACCCGGGGTGGCCACGTGCAAACCTTTGCCGACAAGACCTGGCAAACCGTGATGCTGCGCTACCTGGACGACCCCCAGCATTTCAACGGGCTGCGCCGCCTGGGGGAAATCCCCAATTACCCGGCGGCCCCGAACTCCAACGCAGAGAACCCGCAATGAGCGAAGAACGCAACATGATCCCCCTGATCCTCACCGGCATCGGCACCATCATCGGTACCGTTGGCTGCCTGTGGTACTACGGCTATTTGCACTTCGCCAAGCCCGAGGATGCGTTGCTGCTCAGCGACTTCACCATGCTCAAGACCGTGCCGGGCGAGGACTACAAAATCTCCCTGACCCCGGCCGCCCAGGTGGCGCAATGCGTTGATGGCGTGCTGGTGCTGTTTGATACCGAACAGAAAGGGCTGACCGGCGTACTGGTCAACAGCAAGAAGCAGGCAGTGCGTTGCATGGGGCAGGAAACGCCGCAATTGGAGCAGTAGCGCGAGTCAAGTGGGAAAGGTCTGGAACCATTTTAAGTGGATTACCACAGATTCCGTACTGGCCAGCAGCGCTGGATCGGTTATCTCGGATACTTAATTTGGAGTCACTTGAATGGACATTCCTCGCGTAAACAACTCGTCTTCCCCATTCACTGCCGGTGCGGGGGGAGGTGATTCGCGACTTCAGCAATTGGAACAAGAGATTCAGAAGTTGAAGAACCAGATCGCCCAAGGAGGCGGTGGTGCACAGGGCGCGCAGGGCGAAGAAAGCCTTGAGGAAAGGCTCAAGAGGCTCGAGGCGGAGCTGGCCCAACTCAAAGGGCAGGCGGCTCCGGAGCAGGATAACTCGGCGCCAGTAAGCTACTGACCCGATGCTCTTGAAGCGCACTGGGACCTCTTGATTCCTGGCCTGCAAATAAAAGAATCCCGCCATTTGGCGGGATTTTTCATGCAGCCTCAAACGATCATCCAGCGACGGAGCGGGCGGCGTGGTGTGCGGGCTGGGCCCTCCGGTGAAGTCGTAGTTGATGATGGAAATATCTGGAACCGTATTGCGTAACGCACCACAGAAGCGATGTGATTTACACGAGTCGGGGCGAGAAGGTGGCGATAGATATTGCTGCAATAAGCAACATGGTGAACATGCTCAGGGGGCACGAGAAGCTGGAAATGCTCGACGCCGAGGATCATAAGCTCAAGCACTTGCTCGACAAGCTGTCGGAACATGGCTACGGCGGGAAGATAGAGCTACCAGCCGAGGATCCCAACCGACCTGTCCGGTTCGACGACCCGAAAAAAAACCCACAGTAACGTGGGTTTTTTTTCCAGCATCAATCGATCAGTTGGCCATCGAAGAACGTGGCTTGACCGGCTGGTTGTCGTTGGAGATGGTCACTTCAACGCGGCGGTTCATGGCGCGGCCCGAAACGCTGCCGTTATCGGCAACCGGGTATTCCTTGCCATAGCCCTGGGTCACGATGCGCGAGATATCCACACCCTGGTTGGCCAGTGCGCGCTGTACCGAAGCGGCGCGGCGCTCGGACAGGCTCTGGTTGTACGAGTCGGAACCGGTGCTGTCGGTGTAGCCTTCGACGATCACTTTACGGTCCGGGTTATCGCGCAGGAACTGCGCCAGCTTGGTGATGTTCACCAGGCCGCTGGACTTGAGGTCCGACTTGTTGGTGGCGAACAGCACGTCACCAAAGGTCACCAGTGTGCCGCGATCAGTCTGCTTGGCGTTCAAGCTGTCTTGCAGTTGCTTGATCTGCGCGTCACGGGCCTGCAGCAAGGCGCGGGCACGTTCGTCACCGGCGTTTTTCAGCTTGGCTTCGGACTCACGCAGGACGATGGTGTCCTTGGCCACTTCAACGCGCTGGTTGGTCAGGTAGGCCAGTTGGTCGACCTTCTTCTGGTCTTCCTTGTCGCGGTAGGCCTTGTCAGCCTTGTCCAGCCAGTCGCTGGCGTCTTTGGTTTCCAGCGCTGCTACCTTGGTAGCTTGCGGGTTGGCTTGCAGGGCCGAGAAGTTGGTCCGAGCGTTTTCCAGGTTCTGGTTCGGCGGGGTGGAGCAAGCCGCCAGAGCAACGCTCATCGCCAGCAGGGCAGGGATCATCAATTGTTTACGCATAGTCGTGTCGTCCTTTCAATTCGGTTTCGGGTGCAATGCAATCAGGGGCGGCGGCTTATTGTTGCGGCTGGATCACAGCCGGGCGCATGCCTTCCTGACGCAGCTCCTGAACAGCTTTCTGGGAATCCTTCACAGCCTGTTCGGCCTTGGCAGCCTGGGCTTTACGCTCTGCTACGCGAGCGTCCCACTCGGACTGTTCGGCCAGGCGACGGGCTTCGTCGTAGTTCTTGTCGTGCATGGCGATTTCAGCTTGCTTCAGTTTGTCCTGGGCAGACTTCATCTCCACGGCTGCGAACTCGGTACCGCCGGCGCTGACAGCGCTGTTCACCGCAGATTGGGTAACAGCGTATTGCTCGGTCGGCGGGTTGCCGGCGCAGCCAGCCAGTACGAAGCTGGTGCCGATTGCCAGCGCGGCCAATTTAAGCCCGCGCAGGTGGTTAAACGAGGTTTTGGCAGTGCTGGTCTTCATCGTCTTCAACTCCATTAGGTAACTCCTGAAAAACATCAAATCCATCTCCGGCTTGCAGTGTCTGCGGGGCCCGGCGGTTAGCTCAGGACGCCTATTCAAACGGCTGTTCCAAGTGATGGCTTACTGGCTGTGACCGGAGGCTTTTTTGAATAGTTCAGCGAAGATGGCGATTTGCCTAAAAAAATATTTGACTGAACGGTCAGCGTTTAAAAGTTGGAACTTTTGCATGGCGCAGTGGTATCCAGGGCCTGTGGGAGGCCCTGAATACGGGAGGTCAAGGGTTTTGAGGCGCAGGTTTACTAGTGTTTCTGCTTGTCGGACTGAGCTGACAAATCGTGCAGGTAACGCCGTGACAGGCTGAGAAACCGTGGGGTTGGGCCGACATCCTCATACAGCGGATCGCCTTCCTCATCGGTGGCAATCACCTGCTTGCCCTTGATGTAGGGAAAGCTCGCTTCCAGCTCTTCGAGGGCTGCGCCAATCAACTCGCCGAGCAGTTCTTCGGTATGGCGTTTGGGGTACATCTCGGAGATCGCCGCCAGCCTGGCGGCGGCTTCCACGTCCAGATGGATGGCGTATTCGGTTTTGGTCAGGCGACCCTTGGCGTTTTCTTCCCAATGCTGGGCCAGTTCTCGGATTTTCATGGCAACCTCAATGGAGCCCGCGGTCGGCGGGCGATGATGAGTGACCAGCCGGCCAGCGCGGATAACGCTGCGGCTTACTGTTGAGACTAGCTGCAACTCACAAGGTTTAAAGTTCCTTGTAAGACGTCGCCGTGGGCGGCACTCTTGAAGATCAAAGCGTCCCGGATTTTCTGCTGGAGATTGGCTGATGAGCGATATCGATGCACGTTTGCGTGAGGATGTTCACCTGCTGGGTGAACTGTTGGGCAACACGATTCGAGAACAGTACGGCGATGAATTCCTCGACAAGATCGAGCAGATCCGTAAAGGCGCCAAGGCCGACCGCCGTGGCGCAGCCTCGGAGCAGGTGGCCGGCGAAGAGCTGAGTGCCAGCCTCAATCAACTCAAGGAAGACGAACTGCTGCCGGTGGCGCGGGCCTTCAACCAGTTTCTCAACCTGGCCAACATCGCCGAACAGTATCAGTTGATCCATCGCCGTGATGAATCAACCCCGGCGCCGTTCGAGTCGCGGGTGCTGCCGGAACTGCTGGCGCGCCTGCAGAGTGAAGGCCACAGCAGCGAATCCCTGGCGCGCCAGTTGGGCCGGCTGGAAATCGAACTGGTGCTCACCGCTCACCCCACCGAAGTCGCCCGCCGCACCCTGATCCAGAAATACGACGCCATCGCCGCACAACTGGCCCTGCAGGATCACCGCGACCTCACCACCGCCGAGCGCGAGCAGATCCGCAATCGCCTGCAACGCCTGATCGCCGAAGCCTGGCACACCGAAGAAATTCGCCGCACCCGGCCCACGCCGGTAGACGAAGCCAAGTGGGGCTTTGCGGTGATCGAGCATTCGTTGTGGCACGCCATCCCGAATTATTTGCGCAAGGCCGATCACGCCTTGCACGCGGCTACCGGCCTGCGCCTGCCTCTGGAGGCCGCGCCGATTCGCTTCGCTTCCTGGATGGGCGGCGACCGCGACGGCAACCCCAACGTCACCGCCCCGGTCACCCGCGAAGTGCTGTTGCTGGCGCGCTGGATGGCGGCTGACCTGTACTTGCGCGACATCGACCACCTCGCCTCCGAACTGTCGATGCAACAGGCCAGCCCGGCATTGCAGGCCAAGGTGGGTGACAGCGTCGAACCTTACCGGGCGTTGCTCAAGCAATTGCGTGAGCGGCTGCGCGCCACACGCCAATGGGCCCACACCTCGTTGACCAGCACCACGCCGGCGCCCGCCGATGTGCTGCAAAATAACCGCGACCTGCTCGAGCCTTTGCAACTGTGCTACGAGTCGCTGCATAGCTGCGGCATGGGCGTGATTGCCGACGGCCCGCTGCTGGATTGCTTGCGTCGGGCGGTCACGTTCGGGCTGTTCCTGGTGCGCCTCGACGTACGCCAGGACTCCACCCGCCACTGCGCGGCCATGACCGAAATCACCGACTACCTGGGCCTTGGCCGGTACGAGGATTGGGACGAAGAGGCGCGCATCAGCTTCCTGATGAAGGAACTGGCCAACCGTCGACCCCTGTTGCCAGGCTACTTCAAGCCTTCGGCAGACACCGCCGAAGTGCTGAACACCTGTAAGGAAATCGCTGCCGCACCGGCTGCGTCCCTGGGTTCCTACGTCATCTCCATGGCCGGCGCCGCGTCGGACGTGTTGGCCGTGCAACTGCTGCTCAAGGAGTCCGGCGTACAACGGCCGATGCGTGTGGTGCCGTTGTTCGAGACTCTGGCTGACCTGGACAACGCAGGCCCGGTGATCGAGAAACTGCTGCTGTTGCCGGGTTATCGCGCCCGTCTGCAAGGCCCGCAGGAAGTAATGATCGGCTACTCGGATTCGGCCAAGGACGCGGGCACTACCGCCGCCGCCTGGGCGCAATACCGGGCCCAGGAACGGCTGGTGGAAATCTGCCGCGAACAACAAGTCGAACTGCTGCTGTTCCACGGTCGTGGCGGCACTGTAGGCCGCGGCGGCGGCCCGGCTCACGCGGCGATTCTGTCGCAGCCTCCGGGGTCGGTGGCGGGGCGTTTCCGCACCACTGAGCAAGGCGAGATGATCCGCTTCAAGTTCGGCCTGCCGGACATCGCCGAGCAGAACCTCAACCTGTATCTGGCGGCGGTGCTGGAGGCAACCTTGCTGCCACCGCCACCACCGGAACCGGCGTGGCGCCACCTGATGGACGAATTGGCCGCCGACGGTGTCAGCGCTTACCGCGCCGTGGTGCGGGAAAATCCGCAGTTCGTCGAGTATTTCCGCCAGTCCACGCCGGAGCAGGAGTTGGGTCGCTTGCCCCTGGGCAGTCGTCCGGCCAAGCGCCGGGCTGGTGGCATTGAAAGCCTGCGGGCGATCCCGTGGATCTTCGGCTGGACCCAGACCCGCCTGATGCTGCCCGCCTGGCTCGGCTGGGAAGCGGCGTTGAACAATGCCCTGGAGCGGGGCGAAGGCGAGTTGCTGGGGCAGATGCGCGAGCAGTGGCCGTTCTTCCGTACGCGCATCGATATGCTGGAAATGGTGCTGGCCAAGGCCGACGCCGACATCGCCCGGCTGTATGACGAGCGATTGGTGCAGCCCGATCTGCTGCCATTGGGCGCGCACTTACGCGACCTATTGTCGCAGGCGTGCAGTGTGGTGCTTGGCCTGACTGGCCAGTCTCAGCTGCTGGCCCACAGCCCCGATACGCTGGAGTTCATCCGCCTGCGCAACACCTACCTGGACCCGTTGCACCTGCTGCAGGCCGAATTGCTGGCCCGATCGCGACAACAGGAAGCGGCACAGGACAGCCCTCTGGAACAGGCGCTGCTGGTGTCTGTGGCCGGTATTGCCGCTGGTTTGCGCAACACCGGCTGACATTTATGGCGTGTTCTCAATAGCTTGCAGATACCCCGCGCCGGTCGCCGTAAAATTGGCGACCGGCGTTTTGCTGTCAGGGTTGTACCTGCTTGTAAAGCCAGCGCGGCGCGGGTTTCTCCTACTTTCGGCGGCTTGTGTGGTTTGGGCCTGCTGTGTATCTTGATCAGCCTTTGGCCGTTTGTGCGGCCTGGACCCAAAATTTCCGAGATTGGCCCCACGCGGCGAATCCGAGCGTCATCTCTATAAAAAATTGAGGAGCACATCGATGCGCGTCATTCTGCTGGGAGCTCCCGGGGCCGGTAAAGGTACTCAGGCAAAGTTCATCACTGAAAAATTCGGCATTCCACAAATCTCCACCGGCGACATGCTGCGTGCGGCCGTCAAGGCCGGCACCGAGCTGGGCCTGATCGCCAAGAGCGTGATGGACAGCGGCGGCCTGGTCTCCGATGACCTGATCATCAACCTGGTCAAGGAACGCATCAGCCAGGACGACTGCAAGAACGGTTTCCTGTTCGATGGCTTCCCGCGCACCATTCCCCAGGCTGAAGCCCTGGTGAAGGCCGGCGTCGAGCTGGACAACGTGGTGGAAATCGCCGTTGAAGACGAAGAGATCGTGCAGCGTATTGCCGGTCGTCGTGTTCACGAGGCCTCGGGCCGCGTCTACCACATCGTCTACAACCCGCCGAAAGTCGCGGGCAAGGACGATGTCACCGGCGAAGACCTGGTGCAGCGTAAGGACGACACCGAAGAGACCGTGCGTCATCGCCTGTCGGTCTACCATTCCCAGACCAAGCCGCTGGTGGACTTCTACCAGAAACTATCGGCCGCCCAGGGCAAGCCGAAGTACAGCCACATCGAAGGTGTGGGTTCGGTTGAAGCCATCACTGGCAAAGTACTGGAAGCGCTGATCTGATCGTTCATCCGCTTGATTGACAACGGCCCGCTTGCGGGCCGTTGTTGTTTATACTGACGCACTTTTTTTCAACGTGGATGCATACACCGATGAGCACCTTGCTGGCCCTGGACACCGCGACTGAAGCTTGCTCCGTTGCCCTGCTGCACGATGGCAAGGTTACGAGCCACTACGAGGTGATCCCGCGCCTGCACGCGCAGAAGCTGTTGCCGATGATCAAGCAATTGCTGCTGGACGCGGGCACCACCTTGTCGGCAGTGGACGCCATCGCATTCGGGCGTGGCCCGGGCGCGTTCACCGGCGTGCGCATCGCTATCGGTGTGGTCCAGGGCCTGGCATTTGCGCTGGAGCGTCCGGTGTTGCCGGTGTCCAACCTGGCGGTGCTGGCGCAGCGGGCATTTCGCGAACACGGCGCCAACCAGGTCGCGGCGGCCATCGATGCGCGCATGGATGAAGTGTATTGGGGCTGCTACCGCGAAACCGCTGGCGAGATGCGCCTGGTGGGGGCTGAAGCTGTGCTGTCGCCTGAAACGGCGGCCTTGCCGGCTGATGCCAGCGGCGACTGGTTCGGTGCCGGCACCGGCTGGGGCTACGGCGAGCGCATTGGGGTGACGCTTGCCGGCCAGGATGCCGGGATGCTGCCCCACGCCGAAGACCTGCTGGCCCTGGCACGCTTTGCCTGGGAGCGAGGCGAGGCGATTCCGGCGGACCAGGCGGCGCCCGTGTACCTGCGGGATAAAGTGGCGCAGACCAAGGCTGAACGCGGGATTATTTGACGTCAAAAGTGCGGGCAATTTCAGACAAAAATAGCCAATCGTCAGAATTTGCCCGCGCTTTTAAACCTTTTACCAATTATGTGTTCTAGTTATCACCAGAGCATTTGCGCGCCATGGAAAGCGCCACTAAAATGCCATCACCGATACCGAGTTCGCATGTATGCGCATAGACGGCTTTTCATCACAGTCCTACCCCCTCAAGCGCAAGCCTCGCAAGGCGAACGTGACGGTAGACGACTCCGTCGAAGACTCGCCCGACTTTGTTGAAATCCAGTCTGACAACACTGCTGTTTCAACCCGTTCCCAGGGTTCCGGCGGTGCACGTACCAGCGGCGTTCCTGCCCGCCAGCAAGACATGATCTTCCCGCGCTCCATGAGCAAAAACGTCGCCAATGCCCTGGCCAGCTACCTGACCACTGCCGGCTTTGTCGAATGGGATATGGAAGTGCTGGGCCTCGATATCCATATCTGATGCTGTTGCCTTACTACCTCGGTTGTCCGTCCTGGAGTGAAAACGCCTGGCGCGAATACCTGTATCCCGCCGACGCCCGCTCCAGCGATTACCTTGCCCTGTATTCCCAGGTCTTCAACGCCGTCGAGGGCAACACCACGTTCTACGCCCGTCCTTCCGTCGCTACCGTGCAGCGCTGGGCTGAAATCATGCCCGAGCATTTTCGCTTCACGGCCAAGTTTCCGGGGGATATCAGCCACAGCGGCAACCTGATCGAGCAGTTGCCGGCGGCGGAAAGTTTCCTGGGGTTGATGAGCCCGTTGGGCGAGCGTATTTCGCCGTTGTGGCTGCAGCTGCCGGCCAGTTTTACCCCGCAGCGCCTGGGTGAGTTGGCCGGGTTTATCGACGGGCTGGAGCGACCGTTGGCGGTGGAGGTGCGTCACTCGGAATTTTTCGCCAAGGGCGACGCCGAGCGCAGTCTCAACCGCTTGCTGCGCGACCGCGGTGTCGAGCGCATCTGCCTGGACCCGCGTGCGTTGTTCAGTTGCACCTCCACCTCGGCAGCCGTGCTGCACGCCCAATCGAAAAAGCCCAAGGTGCCGCCTCGCCCGGCGGCGCTGACGCAGTTTCCGCAAGTGCGCTTTATCGGCCATCCGGAGTTGGAAGCCAATGACCCGTTCCTGGTGCCCTGGATTGAAAAGGTCGCCGGCTGGATCGAAGAGGGGCGTACGCCCTACGTGTTTCTTCACACTTCCGACAACCGCCTGGCCGCCCAACTGGCCTTGCGCTTTCATGAGAAATTGATGCTGCGCTTGCCCGGCTTGCCGGCATTGCCCACCCTGCATCGAGAACCCGCAGCGGAGCAACTGGGGTTACTCTAAGGCTCCTTTTCCCGACAGGAGTCAGTCATGGATGCCCAAACCCTTCGCGCCGAAACCTTCAAGGCCCTGCATGAGCGTGACCGCGCGTTCGTGATGCCCAATCCATGGGATGCCGGCTCCGCAAAAATGCTCGCCAGCCTGGGGTTTGAAGCCCTGGCCACCACCAGCGCCGGCTTTGCCTTCAGCCTCGGCCGCCCGGATGCCGAAGGTGCGTTGTCCCTGGAAGACACCTTGGGCAATGCCGGGGCGATCGTCCAGGCGACCTCGCTGCCCGTCGCCGCCGACCTGGAAAACTGCTTCAGTGACACCCCTGAAGGCTGCGCCAAGACTATCCTGCGGGCGGCAGCGACTGGGATTGTCGGTGGCTCCATCGAAGACGCCACCGGGATTGCCGTCGACCCGATCTATCCCTTTGACCTTTCCGTGGAGCGCGTCGAAGCCGCAGTCGCCGCTGCCCGCAGTTTGCCATTCCCCTTCACCCTGACCGCCCGCGCAGAAAACCTCCTGCATGGCCGGCTGGATTTGCCCGACACCATTCGCCGCCTGCAGGCCTACGCCGAAGCTGGCGCCGACGTGCTCTATGCACCGGCCCTGCGCAGTGCCGAGGAAGTATTGGCGGTGGTGAAGGCGGTTGCACCCAAGCCCGTGAATATCTTGATGTCAGGCGCCCTGAAACTCAGCGTGGCGCAGTTGAGCGAGATGGGCGTCAAGCGCATCAGCGTCGGCTCGGCCATGGCCCTGGCGGCTTATGGCGAGTTCTTCAGGGCGGCCCAGGAGGTTCATGAGTTGGGCACGTTTACCTTCACTGAGCGCTCGATGCCGTTCAGCCAGGCCAATCAACTGTTCAAGGGCTGAGGCGTGCGTTTCTTCAAGGTGCTGGGCGTGCTGCTGGTGTTGGCAGGTGGTGTGTTGGTTGGCGTGTGGCGGGGCTGGGTGCCGCTGCCCGATGAGTGGAACCCGTGGGCGCCGCTGGACGTGCGGGCAAGCCCGAACCTGCTGACCCGATTCAAGCTTGGGCGTTTGCAGGATGATCCTGCCCTATGTGACCAAGTGCTGAAGACCTCCGGGCTGCGGGTCGCCCATCAGGCGGACAGCCCTGCCGACGCGGCTTGCCCGCTGCGCAATACATTGCGGGTTCAAGGCGCTGATGTCGGCTTGAGCAGCAGCTTTCTCGCCAGTTGCCCGCTGGCCGTGGCGTTCGCCCTGTTCGAGCGCCATAGCCTGCAACCAGCGGCCCAGGCGGTGTTTGGCCAGGCAGTGACGCGGGTCGATCACCTGGGCAGCTTTGCCTGTCGCAATATCTACAACCGCGCCAACGGACGACTCAGCCAGCATGCGTCGGCCAATGCGTTGGATATCGCCGGGTTTCGCCTGGCGGACGGGCGCACCATCAGTGTGCTCAAGGATTGGCCGGGTGACGGCGAGCGTGCGCGCTTCCTGCGGCAAGTGCGCGACGGCGCCTGCAAGGATTTCAATGTGGTGTTGAGCCCGGATTACAACGCCGCCCACCGTAATCACTTTCATCTGGACATGGGTCGGTGGTGGGTGTGTCGCTGAGGGTCAGGCGGCCAGGCGCAGGTTGTGCAGGATCAGCGGACGCGCCCAGCGGCTGTCGAAATCCAGGGCTTTCTGTTGCTCAACCAGCTCTTCTGCCGGGAACGGTGGCGGTGGTGGTGGCAGCAGGTCCAGTTCGAATTCGGCGATCGGCAAATGCAGCGGGCGTGGTTGCGGCGCCGGACCCGGTTCGGGCAGCGGTTGGCCGGCGGCCAGGACGATCGGGCGCACCCAGGCGCTTTCGAAGTTTTGCTGCTTTTGCTGGGCGACCACTTCTTCCGCCGGGTACGGTGGCGGGGCCGGTGGCAGCAGTTCCAGTTCGAATTCGGCGATAGGCAGGAACAGCGGTTCGGGCGGGGCGATCTCGGTGTCTGTCACATCACAGGCGCGCTGGGTGACGATCTGCGACAGCAGGTCACTGCCTTCGCTGGGTTCTACCGCCGGGTCCACAGGTTTCGCCACCGACTTGGCGAGCGCGCCCGGCGTGTCGCCGAGCTGTTCGGCCAACGCCTGGGCGAAGAAGTCCTGCCACACATGACTGACGCCGGCCAGCGCTTGGGTATTGCGCAGGCCGAAGTGGTTGTGGGTCGGCAGTACACCGGTGAATAGCGAAGGAATGTCTGACATTTCTCTCGATCGTCGCTCAGCTCTGGCAAAATGCCGGATCCTTTTTTTTATCGGCCGCTTTTTGCCGATCCTTAATATTTTTGAGCGTAGTCACCGATGAGCGAACAACCAGCGGCCAGCCGCATTCGGGTCGAGGCCTTGGCCGAAGGTTTTCAGGCACGTGCCCAGCACTGGGCCGAGCAGCTGGGGTTGCCTTTGCAACTGGATGAGGCGGACTTTGCCTTGCAGGTGGGGGAGCAGGGGCTGCAGTTGCAACAGCTGGGGCCTGAGGCGCCGGGGCCGGTGCGGGTGGATTTTGTGGAGGGTGGGGCGGCGCACCGGCGTCTGTATGGCGGCGGCAGCGGGCAAATGATTGCCAAGGCGGTGGGTGTGGCGCAGGGCGTGCGGCCCAGGGTGCTGGATGCTACCGCTGGGTTGGGAAAGGATGCATTTGTGTTGGCCAGCCTGGGTTGCGAGATGAGCCTGATTGAACGCCAGCCGTTGATTGGGGCGTTGCTGGAAGATGGCTTGGCGCGAGGTGCAGAGGATTTTGAGGTGGCGCCGATTGTGGCGCGGATGAGGTTGCTCAAGGGCAACTCCATTGAGGTGATGCGCGATTGGGAGGGGGAGCCGCCTCAGGTGATTTATCTGGATCCGATGTTTCCGCATCGGGAGAAGACGGCGTTGGTGAAGAAGGAGATGAGGTTGTTTCGGCCGCTGGTGGGGGATGATCCGGATGCGCCGGCGTTGTTGGCGGCGGCGTTGGCTTTGGCCAGTCATCGGGTGGTGGTCAAGCGGCCGCGTAAGGCGCCTTGTATTGAGGGGGTGAAGCCGAGTCATGCGTTGGATGGGAAATCCAGTCGGTATGACATTTATCCTAAGAAGGCGCTGAAGTCCTGAGGGTTGGGTACATATCCGTTATTTAGGTAACGGCCACTTAGGGTTCCGCTCTTACAGCGGGTCACTTTTGGCAAACGCCCCAAAAGTAACCAAAAGGTCTTTGCCCCACCACTCGGTGCCTCGCTTAGGCTCGGCATGCCCGCAC
>NZ_JACAQY010000044.1:0-95301 GCF_013386835.1 Pseudomonas sp. IPO3774 | reverse complement strand
GCTGGCTTGCCTGCGATAGCATCGCCCCGGTGTACCTGGAAGACCGAGGTGCCTGCATCGCAGGCAAGCCAGCTCCCACAGAAAAGCAGGAAAGCACGCGGCTCAGCCCGCGCCGTTCAGGGTGCGCACCGCATGGGCATCAAAAAAGCTCGGGGCCGCCATGCCCGGGATGTACTGGTCTGAAACGAACATGCGGCAACGCTCGGCAAACGCCGACACCACGCGGGACAACTGGGTATTGCTCGCCGTGGCATAGCCCAGCTGCATGGGCCGGTGCGGGCCGGACAAGCGCAGGCGGATCAAGCGCTTGCCGTCCTGGGAAAGATTGGCTTTGGGCCGGGCATTCGCGAAGGAATAGCCGATGCCATTGCCAACCATCGAGCGCACGGTTTCAAGGTTGCTGGAGCGCATGATGATGTTCGGTGTGGTACCGGCCTGCATAAAGAAGCTGAGGAAATATTCCCGACTCCAGGGCGTGTCCAGCAGCACCACCGGGTAATCCTCAAGGTCGAGCATGCTCACCGCCGACAGGCTTGCGAGCGGGTGGTACTCACCCACCATCACATACGGCGGTAATTGCGCCAGCGGCTGGAAGTCGATGTCGTCACTGGTCACCAGGTCGTAGGTCAGGGCGATATCGATCTCGGCGCTGCGCAGTTTTTCCAGCATTTCCTCGTGGTTGCCCTCCACTTGCGTGAGGCGTACACCTGGAAACGCGCGGCCAAAACCAAACACCAGCTCAGGGGTGATCATCGGCGCCAGCCACTCCAGGCAACCCACCCGCAGCGGTCCGCGCACGGTGTTCAGCGACTCGGAAGCGATGGTGTAAAGGTTGGTCATCTGCTCCAGGATCAGCTTGGCCTCCTGCATCACCTGGCGCCCCACTGCCGTGAGGGAAATGCCCTGGGCGTGATGCCGCACAAACAGCTGGATGCCCAACTCGGCCTCCATGTGGGTGATCGCAGCCGAGATAGACGGCGACGACACATGAATGCGCTCAGACGCCGCACTGATGCTGCCTGCCTCACCGGAAGCCACGAAATATTCCAGTTGGCGCTGGGTAATACGACTGAGCATCACGCCTCCACATCATCAATAAGCTGACGCCAAGCCGGCGCCGCCTGCCTCAAACACAGCGTTGCATGGTTCATGCCGATTGCTGTTAGCCCGACGCTGACGCCGGCGGATGGCGCTTCGGTTTTGCCTAAGCATTACCTCGCGCAAATGCTGGTTT
Organism: Pseudomonas sp. IPO3774; assembly: GCF_013386835.1. Taxonomy (NCBI): domain Bacteria; kingdom Pseudomonadati; phylum Pseudomonadota; class Gammaproteobacteria; order Pseudomonadales; family Pseudomonadaceae; genus Pseudomonas; species Pseudomonas sp. IPO3774. Next base: position 94,067 of record NZ_JACAQY010000044.1, on the reverse strand, counting down.
CGCGCGGGCGAGGCCAATGTGAAGCTGGATTTATTCCGCGCCTCATGAGTTGCCAGCAATGCCCACCCATACCCGTATCCGCATGTTCAACACCAAGCAGACCTACCCCAACCAGGCGCTGGACAACGACCTGTGCCAGGCCGTGCGCGCCGGCAATACCATTTATGTACGTGGCCAGATCGGCACGGACTTCGACGGCAACCTGATCGGCCTCGGCGACCCGCGCGCGCAAGCCGAACAGGCAATGAAAAACGTCAAGCAACTGCTGGAGGAAGCCGGTTCCGATTTGTCGCACATCGTGAAGACCACCACCTACCTGATCGACCCGCGCTACCGCGAACCGGTGTACCAGGAGGTCGGAAAATGGCTCAAGGGCGTGTTCCCGATCTCCACCGGCCTGGTGATTTCGGGTCTGGGCCAGCCGGAGTGGTTGATGGAGATCGATGTGATTGCGGTGGTGCCGGATGACTGGAACCCCAACCAGCAACCATGAGCCACCTGGAGCTTGCCATGCCCCGCACTGTGTATTTCCTCAACGGCCCCAACGCCAACCTGTACGGTCTGGACAAGAACGGCACCTACGGCAGCGAAAGCTTCGCCAGCATCGAAGCGTGCTGCCAGCGCCACGCTATCGAACTGGGCCTGACCCTGGATTTTCGCCAGAGCAACCATGAAGGGGTGCTGGTGGACTGGATTCAGGAGGCCCGGCTCAACGCCGACGCGGTGATCATCAACGCCGCCGGCCTGACCTACAGCTCGGTGCCGATTCTCGATGCGCTGCTGGCGTTCGACGGCCCGATCATCGAAGCGCACATGAGCAACATCTGGAAGCGCGAGGCTTTCCGTCATCACTCCTATGTGTCCAAAGCCGCCACCGGCGTGATCGCAGGCCTCGGCGCGCTGGGCTACCGCCTGGCCCTGACGGCGGTGGCCGAGCTGCTGGAGGCCGATTGAAGGGCTTTGGTTTTGCCTAACCTCTACGTTCAAAAAGCATAATTTCCGGCTGGCGGTTGCTTGATCACACTGATACCGGTCGATGGTCGCTTATCTTTAGGAAGCTCACATGTCAGTTGAAAAGATCAACACCCTGGTGGTGGGCGCAGGCCAGGCGGGGGTCGCCATGAGCGAGCATCTGTCACTCATGGGCGTGCCGCACATCGTGCTGGAGCGTAACCGCATCGCCGAGCGCTGGCGGTCCGAGCGCTGGGACTCGCTGGTCGCCAACGGCCCGGCCTGGCACGACCGTTTTCCCGGCATGAAATTCGAAGGCATTTCCCCCGAGAGCTTCCCGCCGAAAGAGCGCATGGCGGCCTACTTTGAAGAGTACGTGAACATGCTGAAGGCTCCGGTGCGCACCGGGGTTGAAGTGCAGCAAGTGGAACGCCACGTGGGTCGCCCCGGGTTCAAGGTGACCACCTCGGCGGGTGTGATCGAGGCCACCAACGTTGTTGCGGCGACAGGCCCGTTTCAACGTCCGTCCATTCCGAATCTGGTGCCCGCACACGCCACGGTTCAACAGCTGCACTCCTCGGCCTACAAGAATCCCGGCCAGTTGGCCGAGGGTGCTGTGTTGGTGGTGGGCGCTGGCGCATCGGGTTCACAAATTGCCGAGGAACTGCAAAAGGCCGGCAAGACCGTGTACCTCTCGGTGGGCGAACACTATCGCCCTCCTCGCTCGTATCGTGGCCGTGATTACTGCTGGTGGCTGGGCGCGCTGGGCTTGTGGGACGAGGTCAAAATCCAGCCGAAGAAGAAGCATGTGGCGTTTGCCGTCAGTGGCTATGAAGGCGGCAAGACCGTCGACTTCCGCCGCCTGGCGCACATGGGCATTACGCTGGTGGGTGTTACTCGGTCGTGGAATGAAGGCGTGATGGAGTTTGAGCCCGGCCTGGCGGCTAATGTGGCTGAAGGTGACCGTGCCTACTTTGATGTACTGCGGGATGCCGACGCCTATATCGAGCAGAACGGCCTGCCGTTTGCGCCGGAGCCTGAGGCGTGGGAATTGTTGGCTGACCCGGAGTGCCTGGTGAATCCGATCCTGAGCCTGGATTTGGCTGAGGCCGGTGTGACCACGATTCTGTGGGCCACGGGTTTCAGTTTTGATTTCAGTTGGTTGAAAGTGAATGCGTTCGACGAGAAAGGTGAGCCTTTCCATAAGCGCGGGATTTCGGCGGAAAGCGGGATTTACTTTTTGGGTTTGCCGAACCTGGTGAACCGCGCGTCTTCGTTTATCTACGGGGTTTGGCATGATGCGAAGTACTTGGCCGACCATATTGTCTTGCAGAATGAGTACATGGCCTATAGCAAGCCGTGAGGTGCCTTGCCCCATTGCCTACAGTTGCGTCAGAATCCGCCGGCTTGTGCGCATGGGTATGGGGCTCTAAGGTTGCTCGGTCGCTGAAACCTCAGTGATCGGGTTTAGTAGCCCGAAGTATTCTAGGCAATGTGCATAAGCATCATCTGTCAGACGTCTTTGTCTGTGTTTAATGGTGGCTGTGTGCAGGGCGCCCTCGGGCGCGCCGGTTTTGTCTGGAATATCCGGTCTACTAACCTGCACACAGCTGCCACCTTTCGTTTAGTAGCGATAAGGCGGGGGCCAAAATGGAGCATCCAGACAATGTTCAAGGTTACCCCTAATCCTCCGGGAACTTCCGATCCAAAACTCCACCAGGCCGCCCAGCGCGCCATGGATCACTACCTCAATCCCAGTTCCAAACCCGCCCCAACGCCCTCAGCCCTGTTCAGCGTCGCCGCCGACGCCAGCAGCGAAAGCCTGATCACCAATAGCTACGAAACCTTCTCCTCCGTGAGTGCCTTGGTGCTCGATTTGTCCGAAGAACTGACCGGGAAAGACCGCGATGTGGCGTTGGCTATTCACCAATTGAGCGAGTTGGGGGTGCTGTTAATGGGCAAACTGATGGATCGAGAGGTGCCGTGTAGCTAGAACGGATTGAACGCCAGGTCGTGGCAACGACTTGGCGATTTTGACGGGCACTTCCATGCAGTCCACTGCAACATGAGCTAAACCTCCTCACGTCGAATCGACAGAGGATCGCAGAATGCTAAGTTCACCAGCGTTGTTCAGTGCTTGCCATGAAAGCAAGTGGAGGTCGATCTACCTCTGCCTTCAGGCGAAAGGCGGAGACTTTTACCTGACGGTTGAACAAGGCAATGTCGGTAACGTCTTTCTCAAGGTGAAACGCGAGGATGTCGCCAGGGTTTCAGCGTTTTTTGCTGCACCGTCCTATCCGATGGCGGTGACATGTAAACCGGCAAAGTTTGCGTGGTTCCGGCTGAGCTTTTCCAAAAATATAGTGCCGGGAGTGATCAACCTTCGGATATTCAGGATTACGCCACTTTCGATTCAGTTCACATCGGTACCTTTTGCTGTGGGGAAATTGATGCAGCTCGGACTCACATGGCAGACGTTGGCGACGGGTCCTCACAAAACGTGTTGAGAGGCTGCTTCGGGTCGACGCTCTTCGGAATGTACGTTCCAGAAAGGCATCGGAAACAAACTGCTGCGTAGCGTCCTGGCCTATGCGAAATCCCAGCCTCAGCTTTTGCTCGTTCAACTCACCCTCACCGAGGGTAATTTGCTTGTGGATCATGGCAGCACACGCACAGCTTGTTGCCATCAGTATCTCGAAAATACGCGCCGTAATAATCGGGGTGGTAGTGAGGCCTTAATCCAGGCTCTCCTTCACATATCCCGCCGAGCGCCAACGCCGCTGTATAACTTCTTCTAACCGCTTCCCGACTGGGTGCAAGTAGCCCCACCATCTGCCCATTCCCAGGTGCACTCGGTTTGCCATCAAATGGCGCCCCAATGACGAAGATCGGGCGAGGTTCGGTTTCAGCCACCCAACCGGCCCACGGTTTATCCGCATCGCAAAATTTCAACCTGAGGCCCAACTCAGCCATCACCTTCGAATAGAAAGCAAAAGCCCGATCAAAATCACCTGTACCTAAAAACACATGGGAAATCATGGTGGCTACCTTGGGGCGATGAATGCCCATGAGTCTGGCGCGAAATGATTGCTGGCGAAAGCCTGATGACTCCGTCCGGCATATGTACGGCTCCCCTCCCCTCATACGCTCATAAAAACCGCAAATCCCAACAATCCGCAGGGTGCCGCCCGGCATTTCGTCAACCCATAATGGGCTTACAACAATAAAGGGGCTCACCCCGGGGCGCGTAAGCCATGTACAAAGACCATATCGTCAAGACCCGCATGACGGACAGCGCGGTATTCATGGGCGCGGTGGCCGTGGTGATTTTCATCATCACGCTCGCCTGCGGCGTCGGTGAAGGCCGCCTATCCCACTTGATGGGCCCCATCGTTCTCGACCTGAAGGCACCACTGGCACGAGATATTGCAGTGGGCGGCACGTTCACCCTGACGGTGGTGCTGAACCTGTTCATCCTTGGCCGCTTTCCCTTGCGCGCGCAGATCATCACGGTCTGGTGCGAGTTGCTGGTGCTGTTCCTGTTGTTCTTCGACACCTTCAACCTTTCCTACAGTTTCATCGCGACCAAAATCGGCTTCATGATCACCCAGGGGGTGTTCACCACCGTCTACGTGTCGGCGATTTCGATTGCGATTGCGTTCGTCCTGGCGCTGCTGGGCGCCACCGCGCGCTTGTCTTCCAACGGCTTCGCGATTGCGATTGCGAGCTTCTACACCTCGTTTTTCCGCGGCGTTCCGCTGCTGATCCAGATCTATCTGATTTACCTGGGCATTCCCCAGCTCGGCTATGTCGTCGGGGCGGTTCCAGCCGGGATCCTGGCGCTCTCGCTGTGTTATGGCGCCTACATGACGGAGATCTTCCGCGCCGGTATCAGCAGCATCTCGCGGGGCCAGTGGGAAGCCTCGCGGGCGATTGGCCTGAACCCGTTCCAGACGATGACCCGGGTGATTCTCCCGCAGTCCATGCGCTTGATCATTCCGCCAACGGGCAACCAGTTCATCTCGATGCTCAAGGACAGTTCGCTGGTGTCGGTGATCGGCGTCTGGGAGCTGATGTTCCTGGCACGAACCCAGGGACGTGCCGAGTTCCGGCACCTGGAAATGCTGATCACCGCCGCCGTGCTGTATTGGCTGCTGTCGATCGTGCTGGAAACCGTCCAGGCCCGCCTGGAAAAGCACTTCAACCGCGCCCATCGCTGAACCAGGAGCATGACGATGAATCAGCCCTCAATAGTCCCTGCTCCATACCCTGCGATATCGATCCAGGACATGCACAAATGGTATGGCGATTTTTATGTGCTCAAGGGCATCGACCTGCACATTGCCAGCGGTGAAATCGTGGTGGTCTGCGGGCCGTCGGGCTCCGGCAAGTCCACGTTGATTCGCTGCCTGAACCTGCTGGAAGACTTCCAGAAAGGCCACGTGTTCATCGAGGGCACCGAGTTGACCCGTGATGCCGCCTGCGTGGCGGGCATAAGGCGCCAGGTCGGCATGGTGTTCCAGCAGTTCAACCTGTTCCCGCACATGACGGTGCTGGAGAACCTCATGGTGGGACCGCGCCTGGTGAGCAAGCTCAGCGAGCCCCAGGCCCGCGAACTGGCCTATGAATACCTGGACCGGGTGCGCATCGGGAACCAGGCCGACAAATACCCCAGCCAGCTCTCGGGCGGCCAGCAGCAGCGCGTCGCCATTGCCCGGGCCTTGTGCATGCGCCCGCGCATCATGCTGTTCGACGAGCCCACGTCGGCCCTTGACCCCGAGATGGTCAAGGAAGTGCTGGACGTGATGGGCGAACTGGCCCAGGACGGCATCACCATGGTCTGCGTCACCCACGAGATGGGATTCGCCCGGCGGGTGGCCGACCGGATCATCTTCATGGATCAGGGCTGCATCATCGAGCAAGCCAAACCCACCGAGTTTTTTGACAACCCGCAGCACGAGCGTGCCCGGGAATTCCTGTCGCAGATTCTCAGCCACTGAGCAGCACCGTCGAACCTTGCGAAGTCACCGATAAAAACAACAGGCACCGCACTCAAGATACTGGAGGCTTACCCATGATCTCGTTCACTCGCTTCTTCACCGCAGCCGCTGTCGCCACCGCCCTCACCAGCCTCACAGGCGCGGCCTGGGCGGGCTCGACCCTCGACCGCATCCATGAAACCAAGGTGATCAAGGTGGCCACCTCGGCCAACTGGCCACCGCAATCGTTCCTGGGCCCGGACAATAAGCTGCAAGGCTTCGATATCGACGTCGCCAGCGAAATCGGCAAACGCCTGGGCAGCAAAGTCGACTTCGTGACGCCCGAATACGGGATCATCACCGCCGGGCGCTGGTCGAGCCGCTGGGACCTGTCGGTCGGCTCCATGACCCCGACCACCGAGCGCACCCGGGTGCTCGACTTCCCCGCGATCTACTACTACACCCCGTATGTATTCGCGGTGCACAAGGACGCGGCCGAGACCAAAGTGGCGGACCTGAACGGCAAGATCATCGGCGTCGAAGCCGGTACGACTTCGGAGGACTATATCAACCGCCGCCTGAAGATCGACGCCGCCGATGTGCCGCCGTTCACTTACGAAGTCACCCCCGGCGAAGTTCGCACGTACGGCGACAGCATGGGCCCGCTGGATGACCTGCGCATGGGAGACGGGGTGCGCCTGAACGCAACCCTGTCCGCCCTGCCCACCATCGTCGCCGCCGTCAAGAATGGCTACCCCATCGTCAGGGTGGAAGGCAAACCCGCCTACTACGAAGCCCTGGCCATCGCCGTGGACAAGGGCGATGAGGCGTTCAACAGCGCGCTGACCAAGATCGTCGCCGACATGAAAGCCGATGGCACGCTCAAGCAATTGTCAGAGAAATGGTACGGCGCCGACCTCACCCAGGTGCAGTAAAAAACCCCACAGGCCGTACAGGCGCCCCGTCCTCGACGCGGCGCGCTGTATGCCTGCGCCGCAAAAAAAGGACGGCCGACTTCATGTTCACCTATAACAACAATTACTACACCGCCACGATGCGCGACACGACTGAACGCCAGGCGCTGTGTGGCAACGCCCGGGCCGATGTGTGCGTGATCGGCGCCGGGCTGGCGGGGCTGAGCACGGCGTGGGAACTGGTCTCCCGCGGGCAGTCGGTGGTGCTGCTGGATGCCGGTCGCGTGGCCTGGGGAGCGTCGGGGCGCAACGGTGGCTTCGTGCTCCAGGGCTGGTCCGAAGGGTTGGCCGCCATCGAGCGACGCTGCGGCAAACCTACAGCCGCCGCGCTGTTCAAACTGTCGCTTGAAGGCGTCGAGATTGTTCGGGGCATGATCGCCGGTCATCAGTTGCCCGGCTGCACGCCAACCCCGGGAAAACTGAGTGTGGTGCGCTACGAGGATGGCGACAACCTGCAGCGTGTGCGGGACAAAATGGCCGCGGATTTCGACTTTCACCTCGACTACCTGGATCGCCAGGCGGTGCGCGAAAAGCTCAAGACCGAGCGGTATTTCCAGGCGCTGCGCGACAACCATGGCTTTCACTTCCACCCCTTGAACTATTGCCTCGGCCTGGCCCGACTGATCGAGCAAAGTGGTGGCAAAATCCATGAACGCTCGCCCATGACCGCCGTCGAAAGCCGCAACGGGCGACACCGGGTCATCACCGATCAGGGCACTGTCGATTGTGCCCACGTGGTGTACTGCTGCGGCGGCTATGGGGGACCTGAGTTCGGCAAATTACGCCGCGCCTTCCTGCCCATCGCGACCTATGCAGTGCTGACCGAGCACCTGGGCGATCGCCTGGCCGAGGCGGTCTGTACCTCCGATGCCGTGGGCGATAACCGCCGGGCCTCGGACTATTACCGCATCGTCGAGGGCGACCGCCTGCTCTGGGGCGGCCGCATTACCACGCGCAACCTGCAGGATGAGAAACGCCTGGGGCAATTGCTGACGCAGGATATCCTCGACGTTTATCCGCAATTGCGCGGCATCAGGATCGACAAGGCCTGGTCCGGGTTGATGGGTTATGCGCGGCACAAGATGCCGCACATTGGCCCGCTGGGGCAGGGATTGTGGGCGTGTACATCATTTGGTGGCCATGGTATGAACACCGCGCCGATCGGCGCACGCGTCATCGCCGAGGCGATCTGCGGCGAAACCGATCGCTACCGCCTGTTCGATGCCTACGGCCTGGAATGGAATGGCGGCCCCCTGGGCCCGGCGGCCGCACAAACGGTTTACGCCGGCCTGAAAATGATGGATATGTTTCAGGAAAAGCGCTCGCAACACAGGGCGACTCATAAAAACTGAACCCCAGCGAGGGTCAAGGACGTGTCCATGGATACGCAGAATCCCGGTCCATTGTTTAACCTCACCGACAAGGACAGGCAATTGCTTGGCCTGCTGCAAGCCAACGCACGCGAACCCACCGCGTCATTGGCCCGCAAGCTCGGGGTCTCGCGCTCTGCGGTGCAGGAGCGGATTACCCGCCTGGAAAAGGCCGGCGTCATCACCGGCTACAGCGTGCGCATCGACCAGGACCGGCTTCAGCAGACGGTGACCTGCTTTACCATGACCTCCTGCACCAACAAGAGCTACACCGATGTGATGACCTCGCTGCGCAGGATGGAAGCGGTGCAGGCCGTTTACGCGGTCTCGGGGGAGTCCGATTTCATCATTCACCTGGCCACCGCCACCCTGAGCGAACTCAATGCCGAGCTCATCAGGATCAACATGATCAAAGGGGTGGCGCACACCGCTTCGCATATCGTGATGGAAACCAAGTTCAGCCGGAAACTGATGGTGTGAAGTGCTGCCGGCCGTGGGAAACCGCGCGTCTCACGCTCCCCCCTCGGCTGCCATAGCGACTCGGCCACCTGACAAGTCATTCCTTGCAAAATAATTCGCCTCAACGCAATATTAAAAGCAATTGCTTGGTTAATTACCTCAAGCCTGACGCTTATGCCCTTCGCCGGCTTCCATACCGCGAACGCATTACAAGGAATCGTTGATGCAAACCCAAGACAGCAGTTGGGGCGAGTTGCTTAGCGGCAAGAACGCCACCCGCTCCATTGCCCTTTCAGGCGGCATCGCGCTGTATGCCACCAACACCTACATCGCCACCACCATCCTGCCGTCGGTGGTTGCCGAAATCGGCGGCCTGGCGCTTTATGCGTGGAGCACCACACTGTACGTGGTGGCCTCGATCCTCGGTTCCGCCCTCACCTCCAAGCTGTTGCAACGCACCGGTCCACGGCTGGCGTATGCGCTGGCCACACTGGTGTTCATGGTAGGCGTGCTGATCTGTGCCCTGGCGCCGAACATGCCGGTGATGCTCGCGGGGCGCTCCATCCAGGGGTTGGGCGGCGGGGTCTTGCTGGCCCTGTGTTACTCGATGATCCAACTGGTGTTCGAAGAGCGCCTGTGGCCGCGCGCAATGGCACTGGTGTCGGGGATGTGGGGCGTGGCGACGCTCGTCGGGCCGGCGGTGGGTGGCGTGTTTGCCGAGATGGACGCGTGGCGCCTGGCCTTCGGCTCGATGGTGCCGGTGAGCCTGGCGTACATGGTACTCACCAGCCGCGCCCTGCCCCCACGCGACACCACGGCGACCGCTACCACCCGTTTGCCGGTGCCACAACTGGTGCTGCTGGCGGGCGCGGTGCTGGCGGTGTGTGCCGGCAGCGTCTCGGCGCTGCCGAGCTGGAACCTGTTGGGTATCGCCACCTGCGTCGTGCTGGTGGTGCTGTTGATCCGCAAGGAGTCCAGCGCCACCGTGCGTCTTTTGCCCCGGGATGCATTGAAGTTCAGCACCCCGCTCTGCGCGCTTTATGCGACCACCTGCCTGTTGGTGATCGGCATGAGCAGCGAGATCTTCATGCCGTACTTTCTGCAGCACTTGCATGGCCAGTCGCCGCTGATCGCCGGTTACATGGCCGCGCTGATGGCGGCCGGCTGGACGGTCTCGGAAATCATCAGCTCCGGCTGGACCGGCCGCGGTCCACATCGCGCCATCATCGCGGGGCCGCTGTTTATCGTGGCGGGCTTGATGATGCTGGCGATCACTACGCCCATCGCCAGCCAGGGCGAATGGACATTGCTGGCCCCTATCTGCCTGGGGCTGTTCCTGGTGGGGTTCGGCATCGGCCTGGGTTGGCCGCACCTGCTGACGCGCATCCTGCAAGTGGCTTCGGAACAGGACAAGGACACGGCCGCTTCGTCGATCACCACCCTGCAACTGTTCGCCATGGCCATGGGCGCGGCGCTGGCGGGGGTGATCTCGAACATGGCGGGCATCAATGAAGTGGCGGGCAATGGCGGCATCGCCCATGCCGCGCGCTGGCTGTTCGCGCTGTTTACCCTGGCACCCGTGTTGGCGCTGTTGATGGCGCTGCGGGCAACGCGGACGAAGCCGATCGAAGGCGCGCCCCTCGACCTTGGAATCGTCCAACCTGCCCCCATAACTAGCGAGGTATCCAACAAGGGGAAGCACAGACCATGACCAACCCGACCGAAACCGCCCTGCTCGCCGGCGGCTGCTTCTGGGGCATGCAAGACCTGCTGCGCCGCTACCCCGGCGTGCTGCACACGCGGGTCGGCTACACCGGCGGCGATGTGCCGAATGCCACGTATCGCAACCACGGCAACCATGCCGAAGCCATCGAGATCGTCTTCGACCCGACGGTGATCACTTACCGGCAGATCCTCGAGTTCTTTTTCCAGATCCACGACCCCAGCACGCCCAACCGCCAGGGCAACGACCTGGGCCCCAGCTACCGTTCGGCGATTTATTACCTGAGCGAACAGCAACGCGACATTGCTGAAGACACCGCAGCGGATGTGGATGCCTCGGGGTTGTGGCCAGGCCGTGTCGTGACGGAAATCGAACCGGCGGGGCCGTTCTGGGAAGCGGAGCCGGAGCATCAGGATTACCTGGAGCGGATTCCGAATGGCTACACCTGCCACTTCATCCGACCCAACTGGAAACTGCCGAAACGCGCCTAAAAATGTGGGAGCGGGCTTGCTCGCGAAAGCGGTGTGTCAGTCAGCAAGTTCTTCACTGACCCACCGCCTTCGCGAGCAAGCCCGCTCCCACATAAAGCAGTTCCTACATAAAGCGCCTCCCTCACAAGGCGCATTTTCCTCAGCGCATTTGCAGAATGATCGGGCTACTGCTCGCCGGGCCCGTGTGCTCACGCAACTTGCCCACCGCCTTGGCATCCACCGCCCCACCCTGATTGCCCCAGGTGCCGCGCACAAACGTCAGCACTTCAGCAATCTCCTGGTCCGACAACTGCTCACGGAACGCCGGCATGCGATAAGCGTCCGCCACATTGGCCGCCACTACGCGCTGCGAGCCATTGAGGGTGATGTTGATCGCCGAGGCGTCCTCCTTGGCCAGTGCGGAGGTGGCGCCGGCCAGCGGCGGCATCCAGTCCGGTTGCCCTTTGCCTTCCAGCCCGTGGCACGAGGCGCAGCGGGTCACATAGGTATGCGCACCCGGCGCATCCAGGCGTTGCGCAGCCGACACCGCCTGATACTGCCAGGCCGCACCGTCGCGCTGCTCGTCGCCCGGCAATGACCGCAGATAGCGTGCAATCGCCGCCAGGTCATCGTCGCTCATGAACTGCGTGGAGTTGTTGAACGCCTCGGTCATCGAGCCATAAACCACCGCATGTTTGTTGCGACCGGTCTTGAGGAACTGCACCACTTCCGGCTCGCTCCAGCGCCCCAGGCCGGTGTTGGGATCATCCCGCAGGCTCGGTGCGTACCAGCCATCGAGCAAGCCACCGGCCAGGTACGGCTTGCCACTTTCATCCAGTGCCTTCTCGTTGAAGGCCAGGCCCCGTGGCGTATGGCAACTGCCGCAATGCCCCGGGCCCTGCACGATATAGGCGCCCCGGTTCCACAGTTCATCCTTCCCGGCCTTCGCGGCATACGGCTTGCTGTCGGTAAACACGCCATTCCACAGCGCGATCGGCCACCGCATATTCAATGGCCACGGGATCGAACTCTTGATATTGGCCTGCTGCACCGGCGCCACGCCCTTCATGAAGAACGCGTACAGGGCGCGCACATCATCGTCGCTGAGCTTGGCATAGGACGGATACGGCATCGCCGGATACAGGCGGCGCCCACCCGGCGCGACACCCTGGCGCACCGCGCGGTCGAAGTCGGCGAGGCTGTAGCTGCCAATACCGGTTTCCGGGTTTGGCGTGACGTTGGTCGCGTGGATCGCCCCCAGCGGCGTGGCCATTTCCAGGCCACCGGCAAAGGGCTTGCCGTTGGGCACGCTGTGGCACGCCACACAGTCGCTGAGCCGGGCGACATACTCGCCTCGGGCGACCAGCGCCGGGTCCGTGGCGACGGGCTCGGCCCCCAGCGGCGAGACAGGCTCGCGGGTGACATACCAGGCCAGCAGGCCTGCGGCGACCAGGCACGGCAGCGCCAGCCAGCCAACGGTTCTTGCGAATCGACGGTTGTTCATAAGTGCTCAGGCCCCGGTCAGGTGAAGGAGTGGCGGCTTAACGGCATGCTGCGAACGCGCTGCCCGGTCAACGCCGCGACGGCGTTGGCCACGGCAGGCGCCACGGCGGGCAGCGGCGGTTCGCCAATACCGCCCATTTTTTCCCCGCTCTCGATCACGCGCACGTGCACCCGGGCCATCCGCGAAGGCGGCAACACCGGGTACAAATCGTAGTTACGCGCCCGAGGTAAGCCGTCCACATACACCGCTTCCTCCAACAGCACCTGGGACAAGCCCAGCGACACCGCCCCATTCACCTGCGCCTCGACAATCGCCGGGTTGACGATGCTGCCCGGGTCGACTGCCTGCCAGATGTCATGCACCTTGACCTGGCCGTTCTCGATCGACACCTCGGCAATCACCGCCGTCTGGGTGCCGAACGGTGACGCCATCGCCACCCCTCGTGCGCGCTTGCTGCCGTCCTCGGCAACAAACGGCCCACGTTTCCAGCCACCCGACAACTCGCCCACCGCCTTCAGCAGAGTGGTCAGCCGCTGGTTATCCCGCAACAGATGCAGGCGCAACTCGAACGGGTCCTTGCCCCCCTTGTCGGCCAGTTCATCCAGGAAGGATTCGTAGAAAAAGTCATTCAGCGAATTGCCCACCGAACGCCAGTAGCCCAGCATCACCGGGCCCTTCACATAGATCTGCGCAATACGCTTGTTGGGAATCGCATAGGACTTGCCGGACAGTCCCTCAAGGGCCGTCGGGTCGAGCTTCTCGCCCTGCTTGCCCGCCAGGGCCTCGGTCGGTCCCTCCGTGGCGCTCACCGCTTCAATCGCCACCGGCCAGCCGTCGCTGTCCAGCGCCCCACGGAAATTCACCGCTGCGACCGGGCGCAGCACATCCCGCAGGAATTCTTCTTCGCGGCTCCAGATCAACTTCACCGGGCGCCCCACCGCCTTGGCCAACTCGATGGCCTGCGGGTAAGGACTGGCCGAGTCATACAGGAAGTGCCGCCCGAAAAAACCACCCAACAACGGCGAATGCAGGGTAATGCGCTCCGGGGCCAGGCCGGTGCGCTTGGCGATATCGGCCAGGAACATGTCCTGCGCCTGATTCGGCAGCCAGATCTCCAGCGAACCGTCAGGGTTGAAGCGCGCCAGCGCCGAAGGCGGCTCCAACTGGGCATGGTGCAGGTACTGGTTGTGGTAAGTGGCCTCGACCCTGGTCTTGGCATTGGCCAGCGTGCCGGCCACGTCGCCCTCGTTCTCATCATCACGGGCCGGGCCGGTTTCTGCGGCCAGGCGCTTGAAATGCTCGTCGCTGGAAAAGTCCTTCGGCATCCCGCGCACCTTGGAATCAGCCGTCGGCTCCAGCCAGTCGACCTGAATCGACTCCACCGCACGCTTGGCATGCCACCAACGCTCGGCCACCACCGCCACCGCACCGGGCAGGCGATGCACCGAATGCACGCCCGGCATGGCCTTGACCTGGTCTTCGTTGCGCAGGCTGCCCACGGTCATGCCGAGTCGGGGCGCATGCTGCACGGCGGCATGGAGCATGCCGTCGACCTTCATATCAATGCTGTACAGCGCCTTGCCGGTGGACTTGTCATACGCATCGAGACGCTTCACCGGCTTGCCGATCCAACGGAACTGGCTTGGGTCGCGCAGCTTCACACTGGCCACATCCGGTACCGGCAGGTCCATCGCCCGCCCGGCCAACTCGCCATACGCAAGGGAACGCCCGGACGCCGCGTGTACCACCTTGCCCGGCTCGGTCGACAGCTCGCTCACCGGTACCTTCAGCGCCTGCGCCCCGGCCTCCAGCAACATGGCCCGGGCCAGCGCACCCAGCCGGCGCATCGTGGGGTAACTCATCCGCACCGACATACTGCCGCCGGTGATGCGCATGCCGTTCTCCATCACCACAAAGGCTTCACCGGGCGGGGCACACTCAACCAGGAACGTGGCCGGGTCGGCGTCCAACTCCTCGCCGACAATCTGCGCCATCGCGGTGAACGTGCCCTGGCCGCCTTCGATAAACGGGCTGAGCAAACGAATCGTGTTGTCCGGGCGAATCTCCAGGAAGGCCGGCACCTGCGTACCGCGTTCGGCCGTGGCCGCGGCGGTGGCCGCCTGCACTCGGCCAGACCCCAGCGGCAGGCCAAAACCGATCACCAGCGCGCCCACGGCCGTACTGGCCAGGAAGCGACGGCGGGACAGGTTCACCGGGTCAGTCAGCGCCGCGACCAAGGGCAGCGCAGTGGGATCAATGCGAATGTTCATCAGGCCTCTCCCTTCTGCGCAAGGTCATGCACGGCGGCATGAATGGCGTTATAGGTGCCACAGCGACAGAGGTTGACCATGGCGGCCTCGATCTGCGCATCACTGGGCTTGGGCGTGTGCTTGAGCAGCGCGGTGGCCGCCATTACCTGGCCGGATTGGCAGTAGCCGCATTGGGCGACCTGGTATTCGACCCAGGTGGCAACGACCCGCTTGCCGACGTCATCGGACTCGATGGCTTCGATGGTGGTGATTTCGCGGCCGACCACGCCGGAAACGGGCGTGACGCAGGAACGCACGACATTGCCGTCCACAAGCACCGAACACGCACCGCATTGCGCCAGGCCGCAGCCGTATTTGGTGCCGGTCATGCCCAGGTTGTCGCGGATGACCCAGAGCAGGGGCGTGTCGGGTTCGGCGTCGACTTGGTGGGTCTGCTGGTTAATTCGTAATTCCATGGCTCACCCGCTGATCATCGGTTGGTGTTGCATTTTTTAGTATTTTTAGACGGCAAGACGGGGCCTCGCCGCTGGGCATCGATGGCCCGTCTGGTTCGCGCGCGCGTGGTTTGAGTAGTCTAGCGGGCGATGGGAATGACTTTAGACCCTGGTTCATCAAGGCGCTATGCAGGGGTGGGCAAGATCGCAGGATTAGGCAAGTATTCAAGAGGATTGCGTCAGGGGGAGCGGCCCGTGGTGTCAGTGGCGGTCACGCCGGGTGGTGTTCCACCAGAAAGTCGACAAATGCCCTGACCCGCGCAGGCATCGCCGCGCCGCCGACGAACACCGCGTGAATCGGCTCCTGGTCTCCGGGGTTGTACGCTTCAAGCAACGGCACCAGATCACCGCTGGCCAGGTCATCTGCCACGCTGAATGCGCCAATGCGTGCGATGCCGGCACCCAGCTTGGCCAGCTGGGACAATACCTCCCCGCTGTTACCCTCGATCGTACCCGACACCTGCAGCGAAAAATCGCGCCCGTCCACGCGAAACGGCCAGTCGGGCGCTGCCCGGCGGAAGTTGAAACGCAGGCAGTTGTGGTTGAGCAAATCCTGCGGCAGCCGCGGCGTGCCGTGACGCGCCAGGTAGTCCGGGGAAGCCACGATCACCTCGCCGATGGAGCCGATAAGGCGAGCGGTCAAGGGGCTGTCGGCCAATTGACCGAAGCGGATTGCAACGTCCGCTTGCCCGCCCAGGATATCCACCACCTCATCCTCCAGCCGCAACTCAACCACGATGGCCGGGTAGCGCGCGCTGAACGCGGCAACCAGCGGCACGATCGACAGCCGCCCGTGTGCGAGCGCCGCGCTGACCCTCAGCCGCCCCCGTGGCGCGCCCTGGTCGGTGATCGCATCCTCGACTTCGGCCATGTCCGCCAGGATCCGCCGGGCGCCGCGCAAATACGCTTCGCCTTCGGCGGTGAGCGTGATCGCCCGGGTGGTGCGCAGCAGCAGGCGGGTGCCTATGCGCCCCTCGATGCGGGTGATGATGCGGCTGATGGATGACGGTGTGAGGCCCAGCACCCGAGCCGCCCCCGAGAGGCTGCCCTGCTCCGCGACCATGGCGAACACCGCCATCTCCCCCGACCGACCGCCTATGTCCACTTGTGATCTCCACGCAAAGCTGTAGTGCCCTGCCGAGGGCTACCGCCTGAAAAGTCGTGATTGTAGCATTTGACACAAAGATGAGGAGTCACCCATGCGTATCAATCCCCCCCTTGTAGCACTGTCCATCGGCGCCTTCGGCATCGGGGTCACCGAGTTTGCCCCCATGGGCATGTTGCCCGGGATCGCCGCCGACCTCGGTGTTTCCATTCCCGCCGCCGGGCTGCTGGTCAGCGCCTATGCCATGGGCGTGCTGATCGGCGCCCCGATCATGACCCTCGCGACAGCCAGGGTGGCGCGCCGTTATCTGCTGGTGGGCCTGATGGCCATTTTCACCCTGGGTAATCTGCTGTCAGCCCTGGCCACCGACTACCAGACCCTGATGGTCGCCCGGTTGGTGACATCGCTGAATCACGGGGCATTCTTCGGCATCGGCTCCATCGTGGCAGCGAGTGTGGTGGCGCCCGACAAACGCGCGGGGGCCGTCGCCGCGATGTTCCTCGGGCTGACCCTGGCGACCATCGGTGGCGTGCCCCTGGCAACCTGGTTCGGCGAGAACTTCGGCTGGCGTACGGCGTTCTGGGGCATCAGCGGGCTCGGGGCGTTCGTGATGGTGGCCCTGTGGTGGGCGCTACCGAATACGCCCGCTCCAAAAGGGGGAAGCCTGATGGCCGAAATCCGCGTACTGGGCCGCGGGCCGGTACTGGCAGCGCTGGCGTTGACCGTGGTGGGGTCCAGCGCCATGTTCACGGTGTTTACCTATATCGCGCCGATTCTGCGGGATGTCACCCACGCCTCGACCAACTTCGTCACCGCAATGCTCGTGCTGTTCGGGATCGGCCTGACCCTCGGCAACGTCTGGGGCGGCAAGTCTGCGGACCGTTCGGTGGACCGCACCCTGATAACGTCGCTCGTGGTCCTGATTGCCGTGCTGCTGGCCTTCTCTGTGCTCATGCAATGGCCGCTGCCCGCCGCCTTGTCGATCCTGCTGTGGGGCGCCGCCAGCTTTGCGCTGGTACCTCCCCTGCAAATGCGCGTGATGGAAGCCGCCAAGGATGCACCCAACCTGGCCTCGGCGATGAACATCGGTGCGTTCAACTTCGGTAACGCCATTGGCGCGGCGCTGGGGGGAGCAGTGATCAACGCAGGGCTGGGCTACCCGGCCATTTCGCTGGCTGGTGCGATCATGGCGGCCCTGGGTTTGCTGATGGTGCTGGGGCTCGGCTGGCGTTCGCGGCGCACAGGTTCACGTATCTGCCAGGCACCGGCGCAGGCATAAGGACAGCCGCGCTCAAACGGCCCCCCTACACCCTCCCCTCTGAAAAGCCCCGAATCCCGGGGCTTTTTTGCGTCTGCCTGGCCGCCATCCATCGCTGCAAAAAATTTCAACTAGTGACTTTCATTATGAAATCCACTGTGCAATATTACTTGCGTAATATTTAGCAACAGTTCCCGGAGCCCCTCATGAAGAAAGCCAGCTTCCAACTCATGCCCTGCCCGGTCGCCCGTGCCCTGGAGCACATCGGTGATAGTTGGAGCCTGTTGATCCTGCGTGATGCGTTCTACGGGCTGCGCCGTTTCGACGAGTTCCTGCAGAGCCTCGGGATCGCCTCGAACACCCTGACCCGCCGCCTGAATGCGTTGGTGGCCGGCGGCTTGCTGGAACGGCGCCCGTACCAGGACAACCCGCCGCGCCATGAGTACCACCTCACCGAAGCGGGCCGGGACTTGCGCCAGGTCATCCTCACGCTGATGGCCTGGGGCGCGCGGCATGCCGAGGGCTCGACCAAGGTGTTTCTCGCCGATGAGGCCACCGGGCGCCTGGTGGCGCTGGCGTTGATGGATGCCAACACCGGCAAACCCATCACCCGTGCGGGCCACCGCGTACATGTCAGTGCCGATGCCGAACCGCTGACCCTGTGGCGCGCACGAACCGGCCGGGCCTACGCCGAAAAAGACCAGCTGGTCAGCCCCTTCCCCCACTAATACTCAACGAGGTCATTTCGTCATGGACGCTCCAGTCAGCGCTGTGCCCGAACCCACCCAACCATCCCGGCGCAAACAGGTTTTGCGCCTGGGGCTGCTGACCCTGGCCGTGGCGGGCGGCGTGTGGTACGCCAGCCACTGGTGGCTGGTCAGCCGGTTTATCGAAGACACCGACGACGCCTATGTCGGGGCGGATGTGACGGTGATCAGCGCCAAAGTGCCGGGCTATATCAGCGAAGTGACGGTGCAGGACAACCAGTTCGTACGGGCCGGCGACGTGCTGGCGCGCATCGATGTGCGCGACTACCGCACGGCCCTGGCCAAGGCCGACGGCGCCGTGGCCGCGCAACAGGCCTCGCTCGCCAACCTCGACGCCACCGAACAACTGCAACTGGCGGTGATCAACCAGGCCAAGGCACAGATCGACGCCACCGATGCCGAAGCACAACGGGCCGGCGACGATCAAACGCGTTACCAGAACCTGGTGCGCAGCCAGGCCGTATCGGTTGAAAGCGCACAGCGGGTCAGCGCCGTCTGGAAGACCGCCCGCGCCGACCACTCCCGGGCACAGGCCGGGTTGATGGCGGCGCGCCGGCAAATCGACGTGATTGAAACCCAGCGCGGCCAGGCGCGTGCCGCGTTGCAACAGGCCCAGGCCGAACGCGACCAGGCGCAATTGAACATCAGCTATACCGAACTGCGGGCGCCGGTGGATGGTTACGTGGGCAACCGCCGCGCCCGGGTCGGTGCCTACGCCGCGGCCGGCAGCCAACTGATCTCGGTGGTGCCCGCGAAAGGATTGTGGGTGGATGCCAACTTCAAGGAAGACCAATTGGGGCGCCTGCAGGTCGGGCAAAGCGTGAGCATCCGCGCCGACATCCTCCCCGGCCGTGAATTCCACGGGCACATCGAGAGCCTGGCCCCTGCCACCGGGGCGCAATTCAGTGTGCTGCCGCCGGAAAACGCCACCGGCAACTTCACCAAGATCGTGCAGCGAGTGCCGGTGCGCGTGCGCCTCGACAGCAATGACGCCGACTTCGGCGCCCTGCGTCCGGGCCTGTCGGTGATGGCGAAGGTCAACACCGATGAGGCGTTCGAGGACCAGGCCAGCGCCCTCAAGGCCCAGCTATGAACAGCCCGTTGCCCGCCCTCAGCACCGCACAAAAGGTCGCGGCCTTCGCCACCATGTGCGTGGGCATGTTCATCGCCTTGATCGACATCCAGATCGTCTCCGCCTCCCTCAAGGACATCGGCGGCGGGTTGTCTGCCGGCGCGGACGATACGGCGTGGGTGCAGACCGCCTACCTGATCGCGGAAATCATCGTGATCCCCATGTCAGGCTGGCTCTCCCGGGTGATGAGCACGCGCTGGCTGTTCGCGGCGTCGGCGGCCGGGTTCACCTTGACCAGCCTGCTGTGCGCGATGGCCTGGAACATCCAGAGCATGATCGCGTTTCGCGCCTTGCAGGGGTTCCTGGGGGGCTCGATGATTCCGTTGGTGTTCACCACCGCGTTCATGTACTTCAACGGCAAGCAGCGGGTGATCGCCGCCTCCACCATCGGCGCCATCGCGTCCCTGGCCCCCACATTGGGCCCGGCCGTGGGCGGTTGGATCACCGACATCTCCTCCTGGCATTGGCTGTTCTACATCAACCTGCTGCCCGGCCTCTTCGTGACCTTTGCGGTGCCGATGCTGGTCAAGGTCGACCGCCCCAACCCGTCATTGCTCAAGGGCGCCGACTATATCGGCATGGCGTTGATGGCGGTGTTTCTCGGCTGCCTGGAATACACCCTCGAAGAAGGCCCGCGCTGGAACTGGTTCAGCGACAGCACCATCTCGACCACGGCCTGGATAGCCGCAATCAGCGGCGGGCTGTTTATCTGGCGTTGCCTGGAGATCAAGGAGCCGATCGTCGACCTGCGCGCGCTTCGGGACAGGAACTTCGCCCTGGGCTGCCTGTTTTCATTTATCACCGGCATCGGCATTTTCGCCACCATCTACCTCACGCCGCTGTTTCTCGGGCGGGTGCGCGGGTACGGCTCGCTGGATATCGGCCTGGCGGTGTTTTCCACGGGGGTGTTCCAGTTGCTGGCGATCCCGGTGTACGCCTTGCTGGCCAATCGTTTCGACCTGCGCTGGATTTTGATGTTCGGGTTGTCGTTATTCGCCCTGTCGATGTGGGACTTCTCCCCCATCACCCATGACTGGGGCGCCAAGGAGCTGCTGCTGCCCCAAGCCATACGCGGGTTTGCTCAACAAATGGCAGTGCCGCCGGTGGTCACCCTGACCCTCGGCGCACTGGCCCCCGACCGCCTGAAGCTCGCCTCGGGCCTGTTCAACCTGATGCGCAACCTCGGCGGCGCCATCGGCATCGCCGCCTGCGCCACGGTGCTCAATGACCGCACCAACCTGCACTTCTTGCGCTTGGCGGAACACCTGAACATCCGGAACGAATCGATGAATGTGTGGCTTGACCAGCTTTCCGGGAATGCCCAGTTGCTGGGACAAAACAGCCTGGATTCGAGCCAGTTCGCGCTGAGTCAGCTGTGGGCGCTGACCTGGCGCGAGGCGCAAACGCTGACCTATGCGGACGCATTCCTGATGATCATGGTGTGCTTCATCGTCGCCGTGCTGCTGGTGCCGTTGATGCGCAAGGTGCAGCCGCCGAAGCAGCCGACTGCGGATGCGCATTGAATCGTCCGATCATGTTGAAGGCCGCACCGGCGCCAGCCGGCTGAGCTTGGTCATCTGTTTGAATATCAGGCCAGGCGCAACCCGGCTGGCTACCTTCAGCACCTTGCTCAACCCCGGGCATATGTCCAGTTGGCCGGCTTCGATTTGCCGGATGCAGTGCTGCACCATCAGCACCGGGTCCATGCCTTTTTCGTTCTTCATTTCTTCCGCGAACTCGGCCCTGAGCAGAGGTGTTTCGGTGCCGGGTGGGGCAAGCTCCACCACGGTGACGGCGCTGTGCTGAAGCTGTGCCCGCAGGCACTGGGTGTAAGCGTGCAATGCGGACTTGGACGCACTGTAGACGGGCGCCGCCGGAAACGGCACAAACGCCAGCCCGGACGAGACGTTAACAATCAGGCCGCGCGGGTGCTTGAGCAGCCAGGGAAGAAATTGCTGGATCATCCGGATCGGGCCGTTCAGGTTGATCTCGATCTCTTCAGTCACGTCCTCCAGCGCCCGCTCCCCGGCCAGCTTGATATTGCGCATCACGCCCGCGTTATTCACCAGCGTATCGAGCCCAGGGAACTGACCGGTGACTGCCGCAAACAGCGTTTGGATGCTGGCGGGGTCGCGCACGTCGCTTTGAAACGTGTGCAGGCTCGGCAGCAGTTGCCGCGCCTCGTCCAGCCTGTGCTGATCGCGGCCCGTCACGATCACGGTATTGCCTCGTGCCACAAGCTGGCGGGCAAGCTCAAGCCCGATACCACTCGAACCTCCCGTCACTAGCACTGTTCGTCCGGTCATCTTCATCGAAACTCTCCAATGGTGGGTCACACGCAAGGAGCTTGAGGGATACACTGGCCTTAAGTAAGTAGGCACCCAAAAGATCTATACGCACCTCAAAGAGAGTGTCCAACGAATGAACAAACACCCTGGCTTTACCGACGAGCAGATTGCCGCCGCCCAGTTTTATGCCCGGCAAACACCCCCGAAGGATCTGGACCCACGGATCGCGCCCCTGGTGACCGACCTGATAGGTCGCGTTGCAGACAAATGGACCATGCTGATTCTTGAAGCCTTGATCGAGACGACGCCGCTGCGCTTCACGCGCCTGAGTGAGCGAGTCGGCGGCATCAGCCAGAAGATGCTGACGCAGACTTTGCGGGGGATGGAGAGGGACGGCTTGGTGGTGCGCAAGGTCTACCCCGTCGTACCGCCGAAGGTTGAATACAGCCTGACAACCCTCGGCTTTACGCTGGGTGCCGCCTTTTGTGGCGTGTGGGTCTGGGCGGCAAACAACCTGGAGGAGATTGAACAGGCACGGGCAGATTTCGATCTACGGTGCAACACCGAGTCATAAGGCCGCAAGGTACTGGAGCACCTCTCCAATCCCGTCAATATCGGCAGCCTCGCTCACGGCGGCTTGCGGGCTGCACCATGGGTAACTCAGGCCGGACACCCAGCTCATCACGCTCCCCAGGTCTGACGCCAGCAGTGTCTTCATATGCTCGATGGTAATCGTCAGCCTTTCGACCAGCCCCGATTCGACACTGAACTGCCACTCATACACCCCGCACCCAACCCGGGCTTCGCCGGAGTTCTTGTCGGACATGCCCACCAGCCATTTGCACTGATAGGTTTTGGCCCCCGCCTGCGGTGGCTGCCCTAGGCAAAACGTATAGACGTTTTCAAAGGTCTGCCCGAACCGCCTCACCAGCACATCGCCGATGCCGCCCACCCCTTCGACGTGGGGCGGAAACGAGATGGACCCGGTGCGCACCACCATGTCCAGGATTGCCTCGGGAACAAACGCCCGGCTGAGCAAATGCGGGCGGTTGCCGTCCTTGGCGAGTATGTAGTGCTGAATCGCGAGTTGAGCAGTGTTCATGGTTTTTCCGTCGATTCCCTATCAAGTAATGCTTAGGCCTTCTGGATCAGCTCTCAGAGGTAACAACAGGCTCATCACCGGACTCGGCAGCCAGCTTCAATCGGTCTGCCTTGCTGATGTATTTATCCTTTTTGGCCGGTGCCAATTTGGCGCTGGCCTTTTTGGCCTTGGCCTTGAACAGCTGCTGTAGTTTTTTTTGACGATTCATGTTTTCTATCCGGTGTGTAATCAGTGCTTGCCGGCGTGATTATCCATCTTTCATGCCTTTATCGAAGCAGATTTAATTCACGGCACTCCACAGCGCCACCGCGGTCTGTCCCTATACGCCTCTATTCTCGCCCAGCGGAGCCACCATGATCATCGTCCACCACCTCAACAACTCCCGTTCGCAACGTATCCTGTGGCTGCTCGAAGAACTCGGCCTGCCCTACGAGCTCAAGCGCTACCAGCGCGACCCGAAAACCAACCTCGCGCCCCCTGAACTCAAGGCGATCAATGCCCTGGGCAAATCACCGGTGATTCAAGACGGTCCCCACGTGGTGATCGAGTCCGGCGCCATCATCGACTACCTGATTCGCCGCCATGGCAACGGCCGCCTGCAACCGGATCCGGCCACTGCAACCTATGACGAATACGTGCAATGGCTGCACTTCGCCGAAGGTTCGGCCATGCTGCCACTGATGCTCAACCTGTACGTCGGGCGCCTGGGTGACGCGGGTGCGCCGTTGCATCCGCGTATCGAATCCGAGGTGGCGAACTACCTGGGTTATCTGGACAACGCACTGGGGCTCACGCCGTACCTGGTGGGTGACGAATTGACCGGCGCGGATATCCAGATGAGCTTCATCGGCGAAATCGCCCGGGCTCAGGGCAAGCTGCAGGCCTACCCGAATGTGGCGGCGTGGGTGCAACGCTTTCAGGAACGGCCGGCGTATCGCAAGGCGCTGGAACAGGGTGGCGCATACGCGTTCGCGAAGTAAAAGGCCAGGCGGTTCCGGCGGGTGTTCATCTGTATTGCGTTAATCCCCGGGATGAGGATTACTGTAGGACGCATCCGGCATTGAGATAACACAGCATGTTCGAACTCGCCCCCATCCTGACGTATGTCGCCGTGGTCATCGGCCTTTTCCTGATTCCCGGCCCAGCCGTGCTGCTGGTGATCACCCGCACCCTCCAGGGTGGGCGCAAGGTCGGGATTGCCACCGGGCTGGGGGTGGCCTCGGGCGACCTGATCCATACGCTGTGCGCGGCGCTCGGCCTGTCGGCCATCCTGATGACCTCGGCCGTGGCGTTCAACGTGGTCAAAATCGTCGGTGCCTGCTACCTGATCTACCTGGGCGTACGCGCCTTCATGGCCAAGCCTGGCGTAACCACGCGTAAAGACCTGCCCACGGTGACCTCGACCCAGGCGTATTTCCAGGCGGTGGGTGCCGAAGTGCTGAACCCGAAAACCGCGATTTTCTTCCTGGCCTTCCTGCCGCAGTTTATTCACCCGGAATCGGGTTCTTCCCTGGCGCAGTTCGCGGTGTTGGGGTTGATCTTCTCGGGGCTCAGTGCGGTGTACACCACGCTGATTTCGGTGGCGATTCGTCCGTTGAGCCAATGGATGGTGGGCCTTTCAAGGCTGCGCCGTTGGGAGGGGAAGATCATTGGGACGTTGTTCATGGGATTGGGGCTGAAGATTGCTTTCCAGCAGCGTTAATCGGTTGCAAACCGCTGCCTTTTAACCCGGTACATCTCACCATCCGCGTGACTGAGCAGGCTGTCGGCATCTGCTCCATCCGCCGGGTAAAACGCTACGCCGATACTGCAGGACGGCATCTTGACCGCGCCAAACTCAGCGCTCAGGGGCTGGGTCATCACCGCAACTATCTGCTGCACTTTGGCCGACACGGCTTCCGGTGATTGAATATCCGTCAGCAGCACGGTGAATTCATCCCCGCCCATCCGGGCCACCAGGTCGCTCTCACGCACACACCCTTCCAACCGTCGTGCAATCACGCAAAGCACGCGGTCGCCCACGGCATGCCCGTGCACATCATTGATGGCCTTGAAGTCATTCACGTCCAGAAACAGCAAGGCCAGAGGACTTTTGTGGTGGTGAGCGGCTTGCAGGGCCTCGTCCAACCGGTCATTGAACAGCGAGCGATTGGTGAGGGCCGTCAACGGGTCGTGATGGGCGAGGAAACGCAGCTCTTCCTCCGCCTGCGTCAGGGCGGTTACGTCCCGCGCAACACCGATCCGCGCCCCCACTTCCTCGGACCAGAAGGCCGCCCACAGAATGTGCACCACACTGCCATCCTTGCGGATATAGCGGTTGCGGAAGTCGACGTGGGGCTTGCCATTCATGACCCGCACAATCGACGCCCGGGTGCGGGCCAGGTCTTCAGGGTGCATGTAGTGGGTGATCAGGGTGCCGGTCAGTTCCTCGGCGCGGTACCCCAGCAGCGCTTCGCAGGCATCACTCACAAACACGATCTGGTTTTCACTGTCGACCACGAACACCGTATCCAGCATCAAGTGGATCAGTTTGGGATAGAGGGCTTGCAGGTCAACGGGCATAGGTCTGGGGAGCGTCTGGTTCGGATTGGGCGATCATAGCCCGATCCCGAAGGATGGCGAAAAGGAATCATAGCGGCCCGCAGAATAGCCCCCGGCAATGTTGCTGCGCCAACTGCGTCGCCACCAGCAGGCTGCGCCACCCTTCAAGGTCGTAGGAGAGCGCCCGCCAGAGCAGCCACGGCCAATAGTCGCAGAGGTGGAACACGCACCAGATCATTCGACACTCGGTTTTTATAATGAACGAATGATTGCTATGCTGAACACCCGGCAACAAAGCGTCAACCCATTTATGGATGATTTGAAGAACAAATGACCGACATAACGAACAATCTCAATCTAAGCCGAATCGACCTGCTGGCCCTGTCGATCAAGCGCGAACGCCAGGCTGCGGGGCTTTCATTGACTGAACTGGCAAAACGCGCAGGCGTGGCGAAGTCGACCTTGTCCCAGCTGGAGTCCGGCATCGGCAACCCCAGCATCGAGACCCTGTGGTCGTTGGCCACGGCGATGGGCTTGCAGGTGACCCGGTTCTTCGAACAACCCCAGCAACACCTGCGGGTAATTCGCGCCAACGAGGGCCTGACCACCTATACCGAAACCGGCCACTACGCGGCCACACTGCTTGCGGATTGCCCGGCGGGCGTGCGTCGCGATATCTACCGGCTAAAGGTACAGCCGGGCGAAGCGCGCCTGTCTCAGCCCCACCCTGCCGGCACCGTCGAGCACGTGCTGCTGTGCAGCGGCAGCGCGAATATCGGCCCGGCCGGTGCGCCTGTGCTGCTGCACGCCGGCGACTACATCAGCTACCTGGCGAATGCGCCCCATGTGTTCGAAGCACTTGAGGCGGATACTACGGCGGTGATGGTGATCGAACATCCCTAAGCCGCGGGGATGTGCCCTCAGGCATGGATAGGCAGGGCCAACCCGAACAGAACAAAAAACCCGCCGCAGACTTTATTGAATCGGCGCCCGGTTCGCGCCAGCCAGGGCCGTACCCGGTGCGCGGCGCTGGCCACCAGGTACTCGACGATGAACTCCACCACGGCGTAGGTCAGGGCGATGGTGAGTGTCTGCGCGATGATGCTCCGGTGCGGGTCCAGGAACGGTGGAATAAACGCGGTGAACAGCAGCAAGGCCTTGGGGTTTGAGATCGCCGATACCAGCCCCTGGCGGAACAGCGGCCAGCTCCGCGAGCTGGTAGTGCCGCTCGCCTCAAGGCTGACCGGTGCCGCCCGCCACAGCCCGAAGCCCAGCCAGATCAGGTACAGCCCGCCCGCCACCTTCAAGGCCGTGAACAAACTGGCCGATGCCTGGATCAGCGCACCCAACCCCAACGCACACAGCGCCAGCACAATCGCAAAACCGAGCACGCCGCCGCTGATGGTGAACAGCGTTTTGCGGCTGCCGTGAAGCGCACCGTGGGTCAGCGCCAATAACGCATTGGGCCCTGGCACCACCGAGATGCCGAAGCAGGTAACCAGGTAAAGCAACCAGGTATCAAAGGGCATGGATCCGATCCAGAAGGTGTTGGTTCAAGGCAGAATGTTGCGGGTGAACAAGCGTCCATGAAAAGCGCATAATTCAGGCTTTAGCCATTCGATTAACGAATAGAGGTCAGCGCGATGCCCGCCAGCGATTTGCAACTCGATTGGCTCAAATGCTTTGTGGCCGTGGTGGATGCCGGCTCGTTGTCTGGCGCCGCCCACGAGGTCAACCGCTCGCAGTCCGCCGTCAGCATGCAGATGAAGAAACTCGAAGCCGCCCTTGGACGACAGCTCTTGAGTCGCGGCCCGAGGCACCTGCAACTGACTGCCGATGGCCAGACGCTGCTGAGCTACGCCCGGCGCATGCTCGCCCTGCACGCTGAAACCCAGGCGGCGTTTCACGGTGAAGAGCTGACCGGGCGCATCCGCCTTGGCGTTGCCGAAGACTACGCGGCCCGGTACCTCACGCCGCTGCTCAAACGCTATTCGCCGCGCTACGCCGGTGTGGAAATCGAACTGACCTGTGAACAGTCGACCACGCTGATCCCACAGTTGCGCAGCGGCGATCTTGACCTGGCGCTGGTGTCTCGGGACTCGCCCCAAAGCGGCACCTTCCTGTTCAAGGAGCCCATGGTATGGGTAGGTTCACCGCAGTTCGAACTGTGGCGGCGCGACCCGATCCCCATCGCCGTCTACGAAAGCGCAAGCCTCGCCCGGCGGTATGCGGTGAACGCACTCACCCAGCAAGGCCGCGAATTCAAGGTGGTGTACAACAGCTCCAGCCTTGCCGGCCAGGTGGCCGCCGTCGAGGGCGGGCTCGCGATTGCCGCGATTACCCAATGCACCGTGCAGGATTCGCTTCAGGTACTCGGTGACGAGCACGGTTTGGGCAGCATTGAGCCCATGGAGGTTTCGATTCTGCGTAGCCGGGCGTCCCGCGGGTCCAAGGCGGTCAATAGCCTGCATGCGTTCATCATCCGGACGCTGAGGGCTCAGCCTTAGTGAGCAGAGCGTTTCGGCACAATCATCGAGCGCTTCGGCGCAGTGCCGTGCCTACGCGCTGTTTAGGATCAAGGCTCAAACCATGCCTGGACACCACCGCAATGAAACTCAAAGCACTTGCCCCCGCGATCACCCTGATCATGGCCGCCAGCGGACACGCCGCCAGCTTCTCACTCAACAGCCCGGACATTGCCGACCAACGCCCGCTGACGCACCTGCAGGAATTCAACGGCTTCGGCTGCAGCGGCGGCAACACCTCCCCTGCCCTGTCCTGGGCCAACGCCCCGGCGGGCACCAAAAGCTTCGCCATCACCGTCTACGATCCCGACGCCCCGACCGGCAGCGGCTGGTGGCACTGGACGGTGGTGAACCTGCCCGTCACCGTCTCCAGCCTGCCGAGCAATGTGGGCACCCACCTGCCGGCCGGTGCAGTGCAAGGCCGCACGGACTACGGCCAACCCGGCTTCGGCGGCGCCTGCCCGCCCGTGGGTGATAAACCGCATCGCTATCAATTCACCGTGTGGGCGTTGAAAGTCGCCACCCTGCCGATCGACAATCAATCCAGCGGCGCCCTGGTCGGCTACATGCTCAATGCCAACAGCTTGGCCAAGGCCACAATCACGGCCCCTTACGGACGCTAGTCACGATGGATGTTCACGAAGGTCTGCGGCACCGGGAAAGCATCATCGAAAGCTGCGTGATCAGGGCCCGGCAACACCATACCCTGCAACGCGTGCCGATCTTCATGAGCGCCCTTTGCCGCGTGCGCCAGGGGCAAAAACTGATGCAGTGGGATGAGCGCGAAATGCGCGCTGGCCCACAGCACCTGATTCTACTGCCGGCGGGCCGCGAGCTTGGGGTGACCAATTTTCCCGGTGCCCAGGGTGACTACATCGCTGACGTGGTGTCGTTTCCGGTGCCGGTGTTGCGTAACTTCGTTGCCCGGTATGGCGCGCAGTTCAAGGGCAGCATGCATGCCGACCTGTGCGTACGCCTGGACAAACAGACCCGACAAGCCTGGGACCAATTGCTGACAGCACTGAGCACCGGCGCCCCGTCGGCCCTGTGCACCCACTATGGCGAGGCCGTGTTGCTCTGCCTGTGCCTGGCCGGCCAGGCGGGACCGTTGCTGATGGATCGCAACGACCCCTTGAGTGAACGCGTGCAGCGGTTGATCGGCAGCAACCTGTCCAGGGACTGGACCGTTGCCACGGTCGCGCAGCAGTTGAATCTGGGGGAATCGACGTTGCGTCGGCAGTTGGCCAATGAGGATGCGAGCTTCAGGGCCATCCTGGAAAATGTTCGGCTGGGGGCGGCGTTGCAACAGCTGCAAACCTCCAGGGATTCCATCGGGGAGATTTCCAGTGCGTGCGGGTATGCGTCGGCGTCGCGGTTTGCGGTGAGGTTCAAGTCACATTATGGGCTTTCACCGCGGTCGTTGCGGGCGGCTATGTGAGATACACACTACCTGAGTAGCCCATAACCTGTGGCGAGGGAGCTTGCTCCCGCTGGACTGCGCAGCAGGCCCATTTTTTGGGGCCGCTGCGCGCCCCAGCGGGAGCAAGCTTCCTCGCCACAGGTACTTCGCGGTTATTGAAGCGCTTTGGCAACCGCATCAAAGGCAAACATATCGTCGATCACCTTGCCACCCGTGGGTTTGGTCTGCGCCTGCCACACCACAATCACCACATTCCTGGTCGGATTGATGTAGAGGTACTGACCAAACGTACCGGCCGCCGTAAAGGCTTTATCCGCTTTGGAGGCGTCGGTCCAACCTGGCCACCACATGGACGCAAAGTCACCGTACGCCGCATCTGAACCCGTAGTCGCGCTGGCAAAACTCAACCAGCCTTCAGGCAACACTGGCTGCCCACCGGCCTTGCCACCGCTAAGCACGAACTGCCCAAAACGCCCGTAATCCTCAAGCGTCGCGCTGATACCGCTGCCGCCCACTTCATTGCCATTGAGGCCGTCGAGCCACCACTTGGCATCGGTTTGCATGCCGTAAGGCGCCCAGATCTTCTCGCTCAGGTATTGCGTCAGTGGCTTGCCCACCGCAGCGCTCACCAGTTGCCCCAACACTTGAGTTTCACCGGTGCTGTAGTTGGTGCGAGTGCCAGGCGGCGCGGCGGTGGGCAGGCTGGCCATGAACTTGAGGAGCGACCCGGGCACTTGTTCGCTGCGCAGTTTGATCAAGTGGCGCTCGTCCGAGGTAGGGTCCGTGTATTGCTCGTTCCACTTGATCCCGGAGCGCATGGACAGGATCTGGCGCACGGTGACCTGGTCGTAACCGCTACCGGCCAACGCGGGTAAATAACGGGTGACCTTGTCATCCAGGCTCTTGATGGCGCCGTCCTGCAGCGCCGCGCCCACCAGCGTCGAGGTGATGGACTTGGCCACCGACATCGACATCCACCGGGTGTCGGCGGTGTTGCCTTTTTCATAACGCTCATCGACGATCTTGCCGTCCTTGAGCACCAACAGCCCGGTTACCCGGTTGATCGCCACGTAGTCATCGAGGCTGTAATGCTTGCCTTTGTAGTCAAAGGCAACCGGCCCGAGTGGCTGGCTGCTGCGGGGTAACGGGAACGGATGGCCGCCCGCCTTGATCGTGCGCGTCGGGAACAATCGGTCGGTATTACGGAAGGTAGTGACCGCCAAGTCCTCGCTGAGCCTGCCGTCATAGATGGCCTGCACGTCGCCAATCGGTTCCTGTACATGAGGATAAGGCTTCGCGGGATCCGGGGTGGCCGCGCAGGCGATTAACGACAGCGCAAGTGTCGACGCACACACCAACACATGAAGCGCGCTGCGTTCAACCAGGGATGAAGGGCGATGAAGCACGGGCATAAACACCTCTTTATTATTGTTTGATCGGCCTTGAAACGCTTCGGCACGTAAGCAAAACCGACATGCCGAGGCTCAGGATGCAGCGGGGGATTTTTTCTGGCGCGCGGGATCGGGCCGGATTACGCGCGGAGTCGGGCCATGGGCAATCGAGAGGGTCTACACGGAAGAGAACGCTCTACGCAGGCAGTCTTATCAACGAGACTGATGATTACTATCGAACCGGTCGCCTATTGGCTTACCAAAACCGATTCCTATAATCGCCTCCACTTTCTCCCTCCCGTCTGCCCGCAGGCGAAATCTCCTCCCGGAACCCAACACCATGCCAAGCGCAAGCCGGGCCCCTAGCGGCCTCCCCGAACATAATCAACAAACCGTCCTGCAGCAGTGGCTGGCGATTCTTTCCGTTGCCGTAGGCGCCTTCGCCCTGGTCACCAGCGAGTTCCTGCCGGTAGGCGTACTCAACGACGTCGCCGCCGACCTCGGCATCAGCGCCGGCCACGCCGGGCTGATGGTCACCCTGCCCGGCATCATGGCCGCCCTCGCCGCCCCGTTGCTGTCGGTGGGCATTGGCGCCATGGACCGTCGCTACCTGCTGATCGGCCTGACCCTGATCATGATCATCGCCAACATGGTGGTGGCCTACGCCAGCGACTTCAGCCTGCTGCTGTTCGGCCGCGTACTGCTGGGCATCAGCATCGGCGGCTTTTGGGCCACCGCCATCGCCCTCAGCGGCCGCCTGGCGCCCAAGGGCGTGGGCGTCGCGAAAGCCACCTCGATCATCATGATGGGCGTGACCCTGGCCACCGTGCTCGGCGTACCCGTCGGCACCTGGCTGAGCGGCCTGATGGGCTGGCGCATGACCTTCCTCGTCACCGCACTGGTGGGCATACCGGTACTGCTGGCACAGATGTTCCTGCTGCCCCGTCTCGAACCGGAAAAAGCCATTCGCATCGCCGACCTGCCGGCCCTGTTCATCAACCCACAAGCACGGGTCGGCTTGATCGCCGTATTGCTGATCGGCCTGGCGCACTTTGCCGCGTACACCTACGTCGCGCCGTTCTTCAAAAACAGCTCCGGCTTCGACGGCCCGACCATCGGCTCCCTGCTGCTGCTCTACGGCGTGGCCGGCGTAATGGGCAACGTCTTCGCCGGCTTCGCCGCCAACCGCAGCGTGCGCCACACCTTGCTGCTGGTCGCGCTGATGATCGGCACCAGCACCGCCCTGTTCCCCTACTTCGCCACCGGCATGAGCGGCGCAGTAATGCTGATCGCACTGTGGGGCTTTGCTTTCGGTGCCTTCCCGGCCTGCGCAAGCATCTGGATGTTCGTGGTGGCGCCCAAGGATGTGGAACGTGGCATGCCGCTGTTCGTCGCGTTGTTTCAGGTGATCATTGCCGTGGGCTCGTTCTTTGGCGGGCAGATCGTCGACAAGATGGGGACGTCGGTGCTGTTGAGTTTGGCGACCGCGTTGGTGGGTGCCGGGTTTGTGACGGTGCTGGTGTTGGGGCGCAAGGTGAGTAATAGCCTGGCGGCCCAGCCTGCTTAATCGAGGAAAACGGGACTGATTGAATTCAGTCCCGTGGCTGGAGGCAGTGAGCACCGCACCTTGCTCCATTGCCTACAGTTGCGTCAGAATCCGCCGGCTTGTGCACCTGGGTGGGCGTCTCTAAGGTTGCTCGGTCGCTGAAAACTCAGTGATCGGGTTTAGTAGCCCGAGGTTAACTGCAAGTGCATAAGCAGCATCTATCAGACCTTCTTGTCTGTGCTTGATGGTGGCTGTGCGCAGGGCGTCTTCGGACGCGCCGGCTTTTGTAGTTTCCCCGGTCTACTAACCTGCGTACAGCCGCCACCCCATTTCGTTTAGTAGCGACGTGGTGAGGGCCCTGCTCAGGAAAACTACTGATATGTTCAAGGTAACGCCGAATCCTCCGGGATCTCCCGATTTGAAACTCAACCAAGCCGCGCAACGTGCCTTGGATCACTATCTCAATCCCTCCTCCGCCAAAACCGCCCCGCCGTCGGGTGCGCTGTTCAGTGTGGCTGCTGATGCCAGCAGTGAAAGTCTGATTACCAATAGCTATGAAACCTTTGCCTCGGTCAGCGCGTTGCTGCTTGATCTGTCGGACGAGCTGAGCGGGAAAGACCGTGATGTGGCGTTGGCTATTCATCAACTCAGTGAGTTGGGGGTGCTGTTGATGGGTAAGTTGATGGATCGGGAGGTGCCGTCTAGCTGAAACCGGACGCTGTCCAGGCTACTCAACTAGCTCAATCGACTGATCGCCGAGGCGCTGTAGGCATCTACGGCGGCTCAGCGACGACGATGCCGCTTTAGTTGAGTAAGTCGCCGCTCATGCTGCGCTCAATAGCGGTTTCAGGCCATTTGCCGCCATTACGAAACGCCGTTTTCGACTCCAAACGGACACTCCACTGATGTCAGGCAGGTGTGGGATTTCAGCTTCTGGTGGTCGCGACAAGAATGGGCTTTGTACCGTTGCGCCCTTTAAAGACCATTGTCACATCGACCACCGTATCCATTCCCTCAAAAAACACATCCGCGTTGACCCCATCGAGCCGTTTCTTCAGAGGGGTAGTACTGGTGATGTGGCGGCTCAGTAGGCTTTCAAAGTCAGCCCTATTGCTATCAATCCACCTCTTCAGATCGGTTCTGAGCTGCTCGATTGGCTTGAGCTTTTTACCCGACGGCTTTCGCTTGGGTCCTAGCGTGTCGAGAACGCTGATCTCGTCGATTGAGTAGAGAACCGGGACCATGCACAGTTCGGTCCCGTTCTCGTTCTTCAAGATGGCAACAAGAGTCGTGTCGGAAGGCGCCCGAGCAAGATCTTTTGGGGTGACGGAGAGTGTCACATCCACCCGATCGAACGGTTTAGGCAGAATCCCACCAATGGTCATGCTTTGAGCGAATTTCGTGATTTGTTGGCTCGCAAGCCTTGCCCAGCCGACCTTCTGTTGATTGAGCACGCATAGGCAACGGCTCGACTTAATCATCCGGGGGAGCACGATGCCGTTCTTCCTGGTCCACTGGAGCAGGTCAACCTTCGCATCAAATTTCAGTCGTGCAGAGCCCTCAGATGGCTTTACTGTTCCGGTGTATTTCGTGCCGGAAGGTGCGCCAGACCGAACGGCAGCACCAATTGCAGCTAGGTTCTTAGCCTTTCGTGCAGCTCTCTCTTGTTCCTGCTGATCCCGAGCAACCTGGACTCGCTTGGCTTGGTAGGTATCGGCTTTACCCTGAATCTTGGACATCGCTTCGTTGAATTCTTCGAAAGCCTTTTTGGCTAAGCGAACATCCTTCTCCATCCGCAACACCCTGGCCCAGTCGATCAATTCCAGATCCGGGTCGTCAATCCAATCATTGACCACGCTCCGAACTCGCTCACAAGAATTGGCTTTACTGTTATCGAAACAAACACTCAACTCCTTATTTTTCGAGGCCCCCCTGAAGGTAAGGTTCTGGCTGCCAAGTGTGACGA
The DNA here is from genome assembly GCF_013386835.1 of Pseudomonas sp. IPO3774. Taxonomy (NCBI): domain Bacteria; kingdom Pseudomonadati; phylum Pseudomonadota; class Gammaproteobacteria; order Pseudomonadales; family Pseudomonadaceae; genus Pseudomonas; species Pseudomonas sp. IPO3774. The sequence goes on along the minus strand of NZ_JACAQY010000044.1, from coordinate 59,832 downwards.
AGTCAGCCTCGTCCATGATGACTTTCGCATGAAGGTCCTTCACCTCGTAAATCGTGCACTTGTTGATGAGCAACAGCTTGAAGGCAGCGATTGTTGACGCCATACAGACGAAGTCCCTTACCTCGAACCGTGTGTAAAACGTTGCTTGCTTGTTGGCCAAGAGCTTAAGCGTGCTGTTTTCTGTGATGTAGGGGGACAGCACTGTCAGAGGCGTGGTGGCTTCTCGGATCTGCCGATTCCATCGAGGAGCCAAATTGGTTCTGATGCGGATCATTCAACCGTCCCTGGTCTGCCTGGGCGCGAGGCGCGGGGTATATTGCAATCCCTCCAGTATACCGCCGGCGCAGCTGACCATCACAGGCTGTAACCTTGATCGGCAGAGAACAGCCAAAAGCGAACGATCAAGAGAGTGTCAGATTTTTTGTGTACGAGCGGTGATGGCCTACCGTGAGGCAAGCCTTCATTCGACAGTCGCCACCGCCCCTCTTCCGGGACTGATGAGCAAACCTCATGAAGCCTTGCCGATTTACCCGTCTAGTCCTCAGTCGTTAGCGCGCTTACTGTCTCCCCACGCCCAACGGGAGATCAACATGCACAAACGCACACTCGGCAACAGTTCACTCGAAGTATCCGCCCTCGGCCTCGGCTGCATGGGTCTGAGCCATGGCTATGGCCCGGCCACGGATACCGAGCAAGCCATCGCACTGATCCGCTCAGCCGTTGAACGAGGCGTCACGTTCTTCGATACCGCCGAATTCTACGGCCCCTATATCAATGAGCAAGTAGTCGGCGAGGCGCTGGCGCCAGTTCGCGACCAGGTTGTGATCGCTACAAAATTCGGCTTCGCCGTCGGCACCGACAATACAAAACAGGCTCTGGACAGCCGGCCCGAACGTATTCGAATAGCCGTCGAGGGTTCGTTGCGTCGACTGAAGACCGATTACATCGATTTGCTCTACCAACACCGCGTCGATCCGGACGTGCCGATTGAGGACGTTGCCGGGGCGGTGAAAGACCTGATTAGCGAAGGAAAGGTCAAGCACTTCGGCCTGTCGGAGGCAGGCGCGCAAACCATTCGTCGCGCCCATGCGGTACAGCCGGTCACGGCGCTGCAAAGCGAATACTCGCTGTGGTGGCGCGAGCCTGAGCTGGAAATCCTGCCGACCCTTTGGGAGCTGGGCATCGGCTTCGTACCGTTCAGTCCATTGGGTAAAGGCTTTCTCACCGGCACGGTGTCGGCCGATTCCACTTATGGCAGTGACGACTTCCGCAGCATCGTCCCGCGTTTCAGCCAGTCGGCGCTGCAGGCAAATCAGGGTCTGGTGGTGTTGATCCGTCAGATTGCTGCGCAGAAACAAGCGACACCGGCCCAGATCGCGCTGGCCTGGCTGCTCGCGCAGGCACCGTGGATTGTGCCGATTCCGGGCACGACCAAACTGCATCGCCTGGAAGAAAACCTCGGCGGCGCGAACATCACCCTCGACGCTGCCGAACTCAAGGCCATTGATACCGCGCTGGCGCAGATCCGCATCGAAGGCGAGCGCTATCCCGAGGCTCTCAAGGCGCGCGTCGGTCGATGAGTACCGATCACGATCCGCTGCGGCGCACGGTCATCGCCGCACTGGCCAGCGCCCCGCTGCTGTCGCTCGCCGACGCGCAAGGCGCCAGTGAAACACCGCGTTCGGGCTCGCGGATTCTGGTCGCGTATTTCTCGCGCTCGGGCAATACCCGCGTGGTCGCCGGGCTGATCCAGCGTGGACTGGGTGCCGATCTGTTCGAGATTCGCCCCGCCCACGCCTACCCCGAGGACTATCTGCAAACCGTGGAACAGGCGCGCCAGGAACGTGACAGTGGCTTCGAACCCGAGCTGCAAAACACGGTTCACGCCCTCAGCGACTACGACACGATCTATCTCGGCTTTCCGATCTGGGGTGAAACCGCCCCGCCGATCGTGCGCGCATTCCTCAGCGCCCACGATCTGACCGGCAAGACCCTCATCCCCTTCAACACCCATGGTGGATATGGCCTGGGCAACAGCCGCCGTGTGCTGGTCAAGCATGCGCCGAAGGCCAAAGTGCTGGAAGGTTTTGTGATGGAGGGTGAGCAGGAGCGCAAGACCATGGAACGCGTGAACGGCTGGCTGAAAGATCACCCTCTCACGCACTAATCGAATTCTGTACGGAGTAACTCCATGAAAATCCGCACGTTGGGTAATGGCCTGGAAGTGTCCGCCTTGGGTCTTGGCTGCATGAGCATGACGTCGGCCTACGGGCCGGCAGCCGACCAAGCCAGCATGATCAAGCTGATTCGTTCGGCCCACGAGCAAGGCGTCACCTTGTTCGACACCGCCGAAGCGTATGGCCCGTTCGCCAATGAAGAGCTGCTGGGGGAGGCCTTGCAGCCGATCCGCGAGCAGGTCGTCATCGCCACCAAGTTCGGTTTCGATATCGACCTGATCACCGGCGCACGTGGCGGCGGCACCAACAGCCGCCCGGAGCATATACGCGCCGTGGCCGAAGCGGCGTTGAAGCGTCTGCGCACCGATTGCATCGACCTGTTTTATCAGCACCGCGTTGATCCCCAGGTGCCCATCGAAGACGTGGCCGGCACCGTCAAGGATCTGATCGCCGAGGGCAAGGTCAAGCATTTCGGCCTTTCTGAAGCGGGTGTGGAAACCATTCGCCGGGCCCACGCGGTGCAACCGGTCACGGCGGTGCAAAGCGAATATTCGCTGTTCTGGCGTGGCCCGGAGCTGGAACTGCTAGCCGTGCTGGAAGAACTGCGGATCGGCTTCGTACCGTTCAGCCCGCTGGGCGCCGGTTTCCTCACCGGTCAGATCGACGAGAACACGCAGTTCGACGCGAGCGATTTCCGCAATTTCGTCCCGCGCTTTTCCCCTGAAGCGCGCAGGGCCAATCTGGCGTTGGTCGATGTGGTGAAAGCCGTCGCGCAACGCAAACACGCCACGCCGGCGCAAGTGGCACTGGCCTGGTTGCTCGCACAGAAACCGTGGATTGTGCCGATACCGGGCACGACCAAACAGCATCGCCTGGAAGAAAACCTGGGCGCGGTCGAGCTGCAATTGAACGGCGACGATCTGCGCGTGATCAACGAACAGATGGCACAGATTCGGGTGCACGGCGAACGTCTGCCGGGGTCGGCACTGAAAATGACCGGACTCTGAGTCTGCCCGACGCGGCGCCATGTGCGGCGTCGCTTTCTCTGTCTGACCGGAGAACTCATCCGATGAACCGATTGATTGCGCCACTCGTTGCTTTGTCACTGATGGCGGCAGAGTCCCAGGCCGCCAGCGAAATCCGCGTTACGCCGAACGGATCCCAGCCTTCGATCAAGGGCGCAGCGGAAAACTTTACCGGCTCTGTACGCGTCGATGGCCTGTTCAAAGGTGAAGCGCCCGCGCGCATCGGTGGCGGCACGGTGACCTTCGAACCCGGCGCACGCACGGCGTGGCACACCCATCCGCTGGGACAAACGCTGATCGTCACTGCCGGCGTCGGCTATGTGCAGCAAGAGGGTGGCGCGCGTCAGGAGATCCATCCGGGCGACACTGTCTGGATTCCACCGAACACCCGTCACTGGCACGGCGCCACGGCCAGCAACGGCATGACCCACATCGCCATCGCTGAAGCCGAGGATGGCAAGACCGTCACCTGGGCGGAGCAGGTCTCGGAGGCGCAATACGCCGGCCAATAAAGTTACGGAATGTGTCGAAGCTGCTCGACCGGCACGTTCGCGGCGAACCGCCACGTAACCTCAATGCCCCGTAACAACCTGCCCGCACCGGGATTCCAGCGGTTATCGCACGTCGACTCATGAGTTCTGCTCATGAGTCCATGCGCTATTTCGGGGTTAATCGCCACAACCATCCTCCTTACGATCCAGCAACACCGCAGCGCCCCGCAATGGATGGAGCCCTTCACGATGATCACTGACACCCGCAACCGCACTGCCCTCCCCACACTCATGGCGCTCTGCCTGAGCGTCGGGGCGATGTTCAGCGTCACCACTCAAGCAGCCGAGGCTTCGCCCACCATGACCAGCACACCCGCCAGCGCAGCCCGCTTGTCGAGCCAGCAACAAGCCATTCCACTGATCGCGGCGTTCATGGCGACCAGCGACATGCCCAACCTCAACACGGCGCTCAACCAAGGGCTTGATGCCGGCCTGACCATTAGCGAAACCCGCGAAGTCCTCGTGCAGCTCTACGCCTACGTCGGCTTCCCGCGCAGCCTCAACGCCTTGAATGAATTGATGACCGTGGTGCAGGCGCGCAAACAACGCGGCCTTGACGATGCGCCGGGGCGTGAGCCGAGCCGGGTGATACCGGTGGGGGATGAGCTATTGGCAGCGGGTACGGCGAATCAAACGAAAATCTCCGGCGCCCCGGTCAAAGGCCCGGTGTTCGAGTTCGCCCCAGTGATCAACCAGTTCCTGCAAACGCACCTGTTCGGCGACATCTTCGAGCGCGACAACCTCGACTGGCAAAGTCGCGAATTGGCGACTGTCGGAGCGCTGGCAGCGACGCCGGGGGTCGAGCCTCAGTTGCGCTCGCACATGGCGGCGAGCCTGCGCGTCGGGCTCAGCGCAGCACAGTTGCACCTAGTCACCGAACTGCTGAAAAAGCATGGCGATGCACAGACTGCCGAGCGGGCCAACGCAGCGCTGGTCCAAGCCCTCGCGGCGTCGAGGAAGTGACATGAGAACTGCAAAACGTCTGCTGAGCGTCATGCTGTTGAGCCTGTTGGCGGCCTGCGCGAACCACTCCGAAGGCCCGCTGCTGATCCAGAAACAAGGCAGCTTCGCCGCCGGCGGAACGATGACCACGGCACCGGGCACCTTCAACCCGCGCCAACCGATGACGCCCAACGGTCAGACCTACCACGGTGACCACGCCTACGCCTTCTATCAAATCCCGGTGGACGCGCGAAAACTGCCCATCGTCATGTGGCACGGCGCAGGTCAGTTTTCCAAGACCTGGGAAACCACCGCCGATGGTCGCGAGGGTTTTCAGAACATCTTTCTGCGCCGCCACTACGGCGTCTATCTGATCGATCAACCCCGGCGTGGTGATGCCGGGCGCAGCATGGTCGAGACTACCATCAAGCCTGTGCCGGACGAACAACTGTGGTTCAACCAGTTCCGTATCGGCCTTTGGCCCCGCTACTTCAACGGCGTGCAAGTGGCACAGGACGCCCAGACCCGCGAGCAGTTTTTCAGGGCTATGACACCGAACACCGGGCCGTTTGACATGGGCGTGGTCTCCGATGGTGTGTCGGCGCTGTTCGACAAAATCGGCCCCGGCATCCTGTTTACCCATTCTCAGGGCGGCGGGCCGGGCTGGTTGACGGCGATCAAGAACGACAAGGTCAAAGCCATCGTGGCTTTCGAACCGGGCAGCAGTTTCGTGTTTGCTGACGGTGAAGTGCCGGCGCCGATCCCCAGCGCGTTCGACACGGTGCAAGGCGCAGCGGTGCCGATGGAGCAATTCATGGCACTGACGCGCATTCCGATTCTGATCCTGTACGGCGACAACATCCCGGAACAGGCAGTCGATCTGCCCGCTCAGGACAGTTGGCGCGCACGCCTGAAAATGGCCCGGCTCTGGCGTGACGCGGTCAATCGCCATGGCGGTGATGTGCGACTGATACACCTGCCGGAGATTGGCATTCACGGCAATACCCATTTCCCCATGTCGGATCTGAACAACGTGCAGATCGCTGACCTGGTCGCGCAGTTCCTCAAAGAAAAACAGCTGGACTGACCCAAATACTTTCGCAACTGCCGTCCTTTTTTTGCTCAGGAGCTTCACGTGAAGAACACCCTCAAAGCCACGTTCATGTCGGCATTGGTCGGCCTCTCGGCAGGCGAAGCCTTGGCCGCCGACTACAAGAAGAACCCATTCACCCTCGCCTACGACGGCGCGATCACCCGCAACGAACCGGGCAGGGTCAACATCCACCCGGTCAGCTATAAGCTCAACGGTCTGGACATCGCCGCCAACGTCTACACGCCTGCCAACTACGACGCGAAGAAGACCTACCCGACCGTGGTGGTTGCGCATCCAAATGGCGGCGTAAAGGAGCAAGTCGCCGGTCTGTATGCCCAGCGCCTCGCCGAACAGGGCTACATCACCATCACGGCCGATGCGGCCTATCAGGGCGCCAGCGGTGGTCAGCCGCGCAGCATCGATAAACCGGCGTATCGCATCGAAGACATTCACGGCATGGCCGATTTCATCAGCCAGTTCGCTGGCGTGGATGACAATCGTCTGGGCCTGCTCGGCATTTGTGGCGGCGGTGGTTATTCGTTGGCGGCGGCGCAAACCGACAAACGCTTCAAATCCCTGGCAACGGTGAGCATGTTCAACTCGGGTCGAGTACGCCGCAACGGCTACAGCGACTCGCAACTGGACAGCATCCAGCAACGTTTGCAACAGGCATCAGCAGCCCGCGCGCAAGAAGCAGCGGGGGGCGCGGTGCTGTATACGGGGGATGCCAACCTCACCGATGAGCAGACTGCCAAACTGCCTTTCGAACTGTATCGCCAAGGCTATGAGTACTACTGGAAAACCCACGCGCACCCGAACTCGACCTTCAAATACACCACCAGCAGCCTTATTGACCTGATGCGTTTCGACGCCACCGACCATATCGAGTTGATCAATCAACCGTTGCTGATGATCGCCGGCAGCAAGGCCGACAGCCTGTACATGACTCAGGATGCGTTTCCCAAAGCCGCCGGCACCACCGACAAGGAAGTGTTCATCATCGATGGCGCCACCCACATTGAAACCTACTGGGTGCCGCGTTATGTCGATGCGGCGATCGGCAAACTGACGGATTTTTACGCACGCACCTTGTGATCAGCGCGCCAAGGGTCGCACATCCGTGCGCGACCTGCTTTCATGGAATAATCACGCGCTCCTCATGAGAGGTTCTCATCAATGTCCCGCCCCAATCTCAACGACCTGCAAGCCTTCGTGGTCATCACCCGCGAAGGCAGTTTTACCCGTGCTGCCGCGCAACTGGGCGTTTCGCAGTCAGCGCTGAGCCACACTCTGCGGGCACTGGAAACCCGGCTGGGCGTGCGCTTGCTGACGCGGACTACGCGCAGTGTTTCACCAACGGAGGCGGGCCAACGCCTGTATCAAGCGATGGCGCCGCGCTTTGAAGAAATTGAACTGGAACTGGCTGCCGTCAGCGAGTTTCGCGACACCCCCGCCGGCAATGTACGGATTCAGGCGTCCGAGCATGCGGCGAACAATATTCTCTGGCCGAAGCTGCTGAAGGTGCTGCCCGACTACCCGGACATCAAGGTCGAAATCACCGTCGATTACGCCCTCGCCGACATCGTCGCGCAGCGCTATGACGCTGGTGTTCGACTGGGTGACCAGGTGGCCAAGGACATGATCGCCGTGCCGATCGGGCCATCGTTACGCATCGCCGTTGTCGGCTCACCGCAGTATTTCCAGCAGCGGCCTTACCCGATGGAACCGAGAGATCTGGCGGCGCACAACTGCATCAACCTGCGCCTGCCGACTCACGGCAGCCTGATGCAATGGGATTTCGAAAAGGATGGCCACGAACTCAAGGCCCGCGTCGAAGGCCAATGGACATTCAACAGCAGCGTGCCCATTCTGCGTGCGGCCGTGGCGGGATGTGGCTTGGCTTTCCTGCCAGAGGACATGGTGGCGAAGGAGCTTGCCGACGGTAGCCTTGTGCGGGTGTTGGAAGATTGGTGCCAACCCTTTGCCGGTTACCATCTCTACTACCCCAATCGCCGTGAACATTCGTCAGCGTTTGGCGTTGTAGTTGAGGCGTTACTCTACAAGAGCTGAGTCATCGACCTTCAAGGCGTCTGAATTTTTCCCGCCCCCTCAAACCGTGAATGAGCAGATGATTTTGATCGACTGCGTCGGGCGCGACCGGCTGCAAGCCGATTGCTGCCCCTCGTAACAAGCAGCTTCTGGCTTATCCCCCCTAAAACCCCACCCAAAAACGCCGATAACCTCCTACCATCAATCACCCCCCGCTCCCCTACACCCGATTCGCTCCCCGCATGCCCGTATGGCACATCGCATGCTTGCCTCACCCCGGCCCGTCCACATGGAGTACGAGTGAATGCCTGCCCAAGCCCGTTTCATCGAGCACTACCGCAAAGCCGACCGCATCATGCTCGCCCTGATCTGGCTGATGACCCTCTTTTCCCTCGGCCTGGCGTTCTGGCACGACACGCTACTTCAAGCGCTCTTCATAGGCGCCGGCACCAGCGTGGTGCTGACCCTGGCCTATCGCGTCATCGGCGGCACTCGCCTGATGCGTTGCGCCCTTGGCGTCGGCCTGATGGTGATGGCGGCGTTGCACATCAACCAGGCCCAGGGTGTCATCGAATCGCACTTCGGTATCTTCGCGCTGCTGGCGGTGCTGACGTTCTACCGCGACTGGCTGCCTATCCTGGTGGCCGCCGTCACCATCGCAGTGCACCACGTGGTGTTTCATGCCTTGCAGCACCAGGGTTTCCCGGTGTTTGTGATGGAGCATCACGGCGGCTGGAGCATGATTTTCGTCCACGCGTTCTACGTGGTGATGGAGACGGTCGCCCTGCTCTACCTCGCGGTGCACAGCCAGACAGAAGCGGTAGAAAGCCAGGAAATGCTCGAAAAAATGCTCGCCGTCACCACGCAGTTCAGCGGTGAGGCCGTCAAGGGCAGTCCGGAAAAAGTGCATGTCTCCCTTGCCACCCGTTTCGATCACTTTCTGACCCAGATCACCGGCCTGATCGACGGCGTCGCCCGCGACTCCCACGGCCTCGGCCAACTGGGTCAGGAGCTGGCTCACGCCAGCGGCACCTTCAAAAAAGGCGCGCGCCACCAACTGGCGGAAATCGCCCAGATGACCGGTTCCATGCAGCGCATGGACTAATGGCCGACAGTAGCCGCTCATGACAGACCACTTCCAGCCAAGCCAGTGAGCCACTCCAACCCTATCGGTGAACAAAACCAAAACACCCCGCACTTCAACCAAAGGCGGGGCGTTCTCTCCAGCATCACTTCACATCAATCACATCGCCGTATGAAAAATCTGCTCGATCTCATCCTGATTGGCAGGACGCGGATTGGTAAAGCCGCAGGCATCTTTCATGGCATTGGTTGCCAGGGTCGGAATATCGTCAGCCTTCACACCCAGCTCAACGAGCCCGCTCGGAATCCCCACATCCGCAGACAATTTACGGATCGCCGCGATGGCCGCCGCAGCGCCCTTCTCCGCATCCAACTGCTGAGTCTCAACCCCCATCGCATGGGCGATATCCTTAAACCGGGCCGGACATACGCTGGCGTTGAAGCTCGACACATGGGGCAGCAGGATCGCGTTGCACACGCCGTGAGGCAGGTCGTAGAAACCGCCCAGCTGGTGCGCCATGGCGTGCACGTAACCCAGCGAAGCATTGTTGAAGGCCATGCCGGCAAGGAATTGCGCGTAGGCCATGTTTTCCCGGGCGGTCATGTTGTCACCCTGGGCAACGGCGGTGCGCAGGTTGGCCGAGATCAGTTCGATGGCCTTGAGTGCGCAGGCATCGGTGATCGGCGTGGCTGCGGTCGACACGTAGGCTTCGACCGCGTGGGTCAGTGCGTCCATGCCGGTGGCGGCGGTCAGGCCTTTGGGCATGGCGGCCATCAGCGAAGGGTCGTTGACGGATAACAGAGGGGTGACGTTGCGGTCGACGATGGCCATTTTCACGTGGCGGACTTCGTCGGTGATGATACAGAAACGGGTCATTTCACTCGCGGTGCCGGCGGTGGTGTTGATGGCGATCAGTGGCATTTGTGGTTTGGCGGATTGGTCCACGCCTTCGTAGTCGCTGATGTGCCCGCCGTTGGCGGCGCACAGGGCAATGCCCTTAGCGCAGTCATGGGGGGAACCGCCGCCCAGGGAAATAATGAAATCACAGTCGCTGCGGGCCAGCAGTTCCAGGCCCTTTTCCACGTTGCTGACGGTCGGATTCGGTTTGGCGCCATCAAACAGGGTGGAGTCGATATCTTGCTGGGCCAACAGGCCGGCGACCTTGGCCGCCACGCCGGCTTTGGCCAGGCCGGCATCGGTGACGATCAAGGCTTTGCGGAACCCGTACTTGCGGATTGCGAGCATCGCCTCGTCGAGGCTGCCAATGCCCATCATGTTCACGGAAGGAATGAAGAAGGTGCTACTCATGATAAATCCTCTTTTTATTATGGAGACACGGGAGTCAGTGAGGTTTTCTACTCATCTCGCAGGTGATGCGGCGCCTCTTGTTGTCATCGTTGACGATCACAAGGCTGAGCCTAAACCTATGGCGTCAGACCGAAATGGTCCTTTAGCGGGCATTGACACCTCCTTTAGTACTGGAAGCAGGGCTTCACCCATTCCATGGGGGGCGGCAGCAAAATCTGACTTGCGCAGACCCCGACCCGCACGGATGGTTATGATGGTTCGCTGAGCAACAGCCCTCACCGACTCTCCTGTGCAGGAACTGATCGGGCTGTCCGTCAGCGTGTTTGTTCTCGGGTATCTGCCCTGGGCCTGCGGTCGCCCTTCTGTTTACCGGGCACTGGCAAATTCTCATCTTCGTAGTGGCGATGCTGGCGGGTATGCATGTGTTTTCCAGCCTGGAAGGCCGGCGCACGTCTTGATGGGGTTTGACCCCGATTTTTACTGAACGCAACTCAAGGACGGCTTCATGGAACAACTCCAACCTCGTGGCACTGATGCGGACGGTTATATCCTCACCGTGTCCAACGTCGAGACGCAGCCACAGTTTCAGGCTTTGCTGACGGACGTTTGCATGACGCTCGCGCGGCCGGAACCTTTGCTGGACGGGATTTATCTTTATGGCAGTGTCGCGAGAGGCGACGCCGTGCCGGGGGTTTCTGACCTTGACCTAACCCTTATTCTGCACAGCCCACCTACGTCGCAGGATCTGGAAATGCTGGAGTCGAAAAGGCGCACGCTGGAAAGTCGGCATGCCGAAGTCACCAAGATCGATTTCGATATCGGTAGTCGTGCTGAAGTATTGGCACCTGACAATCGATTGAGCTGGGGGTATTGGCTCAAGCATCACTGTCGTTGCTTATGGGGCGATGATCTGACCCAACGCTTCGACCGGTTCAAGCCGTCGCGCGCTATCGCCATTGCCGTGAATGGTGACTTTGAATCCGTGCTGACCCGGTATGCCGACCTTATCGACCAGGCGACCACACCGACGCAATCGCTACGCTTGCAGCGAGAAGCTTCGCGCAAACTCATCCGGTCAACTCAAGTGCTTCGCTCTGAACAGGACTTGATGTGGCCGCAAACACTGGAAGAGCTTGTCGAGCAGTTTGTTCAGCATTACCCGAGTATGAGAATGCAGATCTCTTTTTTCTTGTCCCAGGCAAGAAACCCGGATGCCAAGCCAAAGAAATTTACGACTCAGCTCCATGATTTTTTGACCTGGATGGCTACACAAACCGGTTGAATCCATAACGCGCCTATGAAATCAGGGGCGATTCACTTATTGATGAGTGTCAGCCTCCTCTGCGGGATAAAACTCGCCCTCCTTCCCCATTTTTTTCAGCCGTTCGCGCACAATTACCTCGACGCTGGCTACGGCGGTTTGATCGTCAGGGTTGACCAACTGCAAGCACAGGCGTTGGACATTCTGATCGTGGGTGCCCTCGCTCATCATCTCGTGGGTGAAGACCTGTTCGCCACGCCATAGGCATAGCTGGGTATGCGTCTCGCCAAGCCATATTTCGTTGATTGATCGAAGGTCGGTTGTCTCTAGTTGATCGACGGTGATTGTCTTATCCATTGCGCTGTACCTTACCCATGAGTAGATACAGGTAGACTTGCCGGCATAGCGGGTCGTTCCACGCGTTGGCAGTTCAACCGGGCTAATGGTGGTTAAGCACGTCCCGGTTGGAACCAGGCCAATTGACGATTGAAGGCGGACAGTGCGAGCCATCACGAACAAAGTAGGTGGTCGCTTTGGCAGTCCATCGGTCGTATTTTCTATTGATCCTAACGCAGTGAATTGGGCGGACGTTGGGGTACTAATATCAACGTAGAATTTGGTAGTTATAACCATTTTTAGGGGGTGGGTATGCGTAATTTAAAAAGCCCGAGATTCAAAAAAATCAAGCCTCTAATTGCGATAGTGTTGATCGTCGTGATCGCAGGATTTGTGCTGAGGTACTACGAGGCAAAGGATGAGGCTAACATTGCGTTTCAAGAGTATTTACGCTCAAACCAACAGATCGCTACTCAGGTAGGCAATGTCGCTTCCTTAACATTGCTGAAGCGGTTCACATATTATAAAAGTGACACTGAGCCAGGTTTTCATCAGCACCTTTACTTGGTCAAAGGCGAGCATGGGAGCATGACTGTAGAAGTCAGAAGGATCGAGGGGAGTTCGCAGATTGTGATCAGTGATATACAGCAGTAGCAGTGCTGTTGAAGGCAGTAAGGAAGCTGAATTAATGCCTGTTTTGATTCTGGACTGGCAGTAAACACTGGTCTTGGCTTGCCAGCCATCTTTGAGGTGCCGGACAGATTGGAAGCTCATGCTTTGCGTACCGGTCTTTGTCGGATGGGTGAGCGCGTGTTTTCCATGCCCACTCTCCGCGGAATTAGCGCGGTAGTTAAGATGGGGCAAATCGGCTCTAATTTTGTAGAGCATTGAAAGACTGCTTTTGGCCGATTGCAGCCCCTCGTAACAAGCAGCTTCTGGCTTATCCCCCCTAAAGCCCCACCCAACACCGCCGATAACCTCCTACCACCAATCACCACCTGCTCCCCCACACCCGATTCGCTCCCAGCATGCCCGTATGGCACGTCGCATGCTTGCCTCACCCCGGCCCGTCCACATGGAGTACGAGTGAATGCCTGCCCAAGCCCGTTTCATCGAGCACTACCGCAAAGCCGACCGCATCATGCTCGCCCTGATCTGGCTGATGACCCTCTTCTCCCTCGGCCTGGCGTTCTGGCACGACACGCTGCTTCAAGCGCTCTTCATAGGTGCCGGCACCAGCGTGGTGCTGACCCTGGCCTATCGCGTCATCGGCGGCACCCGCCTGATGCGGTGCGCCCTTGGCGTCGGCCTGATGGTCATGGCGGCGTTGCACATCAACCAGGCCCAGGGTGTCATCGAATCGCACTTCGGTATCTTCGCGCTGCTGGCGGTGCTGACGTTCTACCGCGACTGGCTGCCTATCCTGGTGGCCGCTGTCACCATCGCGGTCCACCACGTGGTGTTCCATGCGTTACAGCATCAGGGTTTCCCGGTGTTTGTGATGGAGCATCACGGCGGCTGGAGCATGATTTTCGTCCACGCGTTCTACGTGGTGATGGAGACGGTCGCCCTGCTCTACCTCGCGGTGCACAGCCAGACCGAAGCGGTAGAAAGCCAGGAAATGCTCGAAAAAATGCTCGCCGTCACCACGCAGTTCAGCGGTGAGGCCGTCAAGGGCAGTCCGGAAAAAGTGCATGTCTCCCTTGCCACCCGTTTCGATCACTTTCTGACCCAGATCACCGGCCTGATCGACGGCGTCGCCCGTGACTCCCACGGCCTCGGCCAACTCGGTCAGGAGCTGGCTCACGCCAGCGGCACCCTGGAAAAAGGCGCGCGCCACCAACTGGCGGAAATCGCCCAGATGACCGGTTCCATGCAGCGCATGGAAGATGCCATGGGCCATATCGCCGTGCACGTGGAGCATGCCGTCGAGCACGCGGGGCAAGCCAGCCAGCAGATCATCCGTGGCCAGGAAAGCGTCGGCCGCGCCCAACTGGAAATCACTCAACTCGCCACCCGCCTCCACGACACTAACGAGACGGTCGAAGGGCTGGCTGTGCAAGCCGAACAGATCGGCTCGGTGCTGGAGGTGATCAACAGCATCGCCAACCAGACCAACCTGCTGGCCCTCAACGCCGCCATCGAAGCCGCCCGCGCGGGTGAGCAAGGGCGCGGGTTTGCCGTGGTCGCCGATGAGGTCCGCAGCCTGGCGCAGCGCACGGCGGTGTCGACCCAGGAGATCAAGACGATTATTGAAGGGCTGCAACACGGCAGCCGGCAAGCGGTAGAGGCCATGCACGACAGTCGCCAGGGCGTGGAGCGCTGCGTGGAGGACAGCCAATTGGCGGTGGAGATGCTGCGGGCGGTGGGCAACGATATTTCGCAGATCGATCAGTTGAATGGGCGGATTGTGTCGACCACCCGTGAGCAATCCACGGCGAATGTGGAGATTGTCGGGCGGCTGCAGTCGGTGCAGAGCATTGCGCAGAATACGGCGCAGGATGTGGAGACGCTGGCCAGGAGCAGTGAGCGGTTACCGCCGATTGCGGTGCGGTTGGATGCGTTGGGGCGCCGGTTTCATCAGTGAGTGGGAGCATGGGCCGGTGCTCGATTCAAGCGCTGCTTCTGACGCGGATGGATAGTCCAGGCGTGAGCGTCGCTACGGGCAGATCGGGTTTCAATCAAATGAATCGGGCCCTTTCTGCTCCTTTATTTGGACGTGGCGTGTTCATTTTGAGCGTGGGCCGGATAACGCATAGCGGCTTGCCTCTTCCATCAAGTCATCGCACATCGGATTGGCTTTGAGCATGTACGCAGCCGGGTCGATTATCGACAAGCCAAGCGATGTCTCTTCTGTGGCAGATGCCCAAACTTCTCCCATTGGCCCGACAATCTATTTCACTGCCCTCCCAGGTGCGTAGGGGTTGATTTACCGCTACCTTCCCTGGAAATCTTGCAAAGAGACGATGCACATGGATGTTGAATGGGCGCATGCCATCGAAGCCGCAGAAAGCGAGTACTTGTGTTCCCGCGTTGAGAGCTTGTCGCGGGTTAGTGGAAATCCTTTTGGTGCTCGTGTGTTTTTCAATGGGGCCTTTCCGTGCTTTCAGGTGAAGGCAACACCTAGCCCGATGTTCAATCGTATCTACGGTGACAGCACCGGCAACCCCCATTCACTGCTGAGCTTGCTCAAGGAGTCAGCGGAGTATTCAACAGTAACGCCCCTTATCGGGAAAGCCTCGACGTTGGAGCAATTCGCTTTTGTGGGTGAGGAGCGATTCGAGCGTTTGAGGGGGTGGACGCATCTGCAGCTTGCGTGCCCCATCGAGGATGCGGTGTTGCCCCCCCAATTATTCAACATCGAAGAGGCCACTTCAGACTCTCTTCCGGAGTTCGCGGCAGTTCATGCGAGTGGCTTTCATACCAAGCCAGAGCATCGTCAGTTGAGCCAGGCTTGTTTTGCAGGACTGATGTCGAATGAACGCCTGAAAATCTACGTCCTTAAAGCTGATGGGCAAGTCGTTGCAGGCGCGTTGATGTACCTGGCCAGCAATGGCGTTGCCTACCTGGGCACGGCTGCCACTCGAAAAAATGCACGAGGCTTGGGCTATCATGGAGCGCTGATATCTCACCGGATAGAGCAAGCAAAGAAGCACGGCAGCCTGGTGATTGCTGCAACTGCGCTTCCAAGTTCGCAGAGTCGCCGCAATTTGCAGCGCATTGGGCTGGCGGCGTCTCATGCTCAGGCGCTGTACCGCTTGGCAGATGGTTGAAACAGATTCGTAATCTACCTTCCGCTTGTGCGAACGGTAGATGTAAAAAGCTGCTGCGCCTATGGCGAAAATGGTAAGTCAGCCAGAGCTGTTCATATTCATTTAAAACCTCGGCACATCGACGTCGCGCAGAAGTTCCTCGGTGGCACATTTGAAACGCTCCACCAGAAAGTCCAACAGGACCCGCACTCTGGCAATTCGGTACCGATTGCCATGCAGCACCGCAAACACCCCAGCTTCTGCTACGCAATAGTCAGGCAGCAGCACCTTCAACCGCCCGGCACGGATATCCGCTGCTGCGTCCCAAATGGTCTTGCGTGCAATGCCATGACCGGCCAATGCCCAAGCACGTGCCACGGCGCCATCGTTGGTTTCCCAGGCGCTTTCCAATGGCACACTGTGGTTCCATGTCTGGCCGTCCACCCTGAAATGAAAGGTGTTTAAAGGACCCGCCGGAGTCACCAGCAGAATAAATTTATGCCCGGTGAGCTCGGCCGGCGTCTGCGGCTCGCCGTGGCTCGCCAGGTAGTCCGGCGAGGCACAAAGCACCCGCCAGTTGGGTGCCAGTTGCCGGGCGATCAACGAGCTATCACGCAGTGGGCCGAAACGAATGGCCAGGTCGACATCGTCCTGTACCAGGTTAGACATAGCGTCCGACAAGGTCAGCGCCACCTTCAACTGCGGATGCTGCGCGCAAAAGGTCTCGAGCCAGTCATTAAGCAGGTGACGGCCAAAGTCAGTAGAGGCAGACAGACGGACTTTACCGCGTACTTCCTGCTGACTCGCCTGCAACCCCGCCTCCGCCTCATCAATGGCGCGCAAAGCGACCCAGCATTGCTGCAGATAGAACCGGCCTTCATCAGTCAGCCGCAGTTGACGGGTTGTGCGATCAAACAAGCGGGTATGCAGCGCCGCCTCCAATTTGAGCAACCGTGCGCTGGCCGCCGCCGGCGACAACCCCAACTTGCGTCCAGCGGCTGAAAGACTGCCGAGGTCGGCAGCCTCAACGAACAAGCGCATGTCCCCCAATCGATCAGTGGCCATCTTCAATCCAGATTTGATTAAGCATCAAATTCTAGACCAATTATCAAATCACAGACACTTCATCACAATCAGGCCTCACCTGTTTTTCGAGCAAGCTCATGAACCGCGAAGAATCGATTCAACCCACCCCCCCGCCGTCCTCAGAACTACCTATCACTGGCTTACTGGCCCTGACCACCGCGAGTTTTATCGCCACTGCCAACGAGAGCGTACCCGCCGGCCTGTTGCCACACATCTCCGACACGTTTGAGGTTTCCCAGGCATGGGCGGGGCAATGGGTCACCGCGTGTGCCCTCGGTTCCGGGCTGGCGGCCGTTCCCTTGACCTTGGCCTTGCAAGGTTGGCCACGGCGCCTTGTGTTATTACTGACAGTGGGGGTGTTCTGTTTGTGCAACGCGGTAACTGCCTTGTCGCCGTATTTTGCCCTCACCCTGGTCGCGCGCCTGATCGTCGGGGTCGCCACTGGTGTGGCGTGGAGCCTGTTGGCCGGTTATGCGCGACGCATGGTCGCCGCGCCCTTGCAAGGCCGCGCGATGGCAGTGGCTATGCTGGGTATCCCCGTCGCCTTGGCGCTGGGCGTACCACTGAGTGCCTGGCTGGGTGAACAGATCGGTTGGCGCAATGTGTTCGGGCTGCTAGCGGCGTTGAGCCTGGCGCTGATGGTTTGGATTCGGCTGAATGTCCCTGACTTTGCCGGGCAACGGGCTGGCCAGCGCTTGTCCCTGGGTCACGTTTTTTGCAGGCCAGGCGTGCGACCGGTGCTGACGGTAGTTATGCTGTGGATCATGGCTCATTACATGCTCTACACCTATATGGCGGCATTCCTGGCATCGGTCGGGTTGGATGGACAGGTCGAGCAGGCATTGCTTGCGTTCGGCATTGCGGCTCTCGTGGGTATCTGGCTCACTGGGCTATTGATTGACCGCTGGCTGCGGCGGTTGGTGCTGTTGAGCCTGGCCGGGTTTGCGCTGGTATCGCTGACATTGGCGTTGGGTGGCCTGCCTGCCATAGCGGTTTATCTGGCGATGGCTGCCTGGGGCCTGAGTTACAGCGGTGCACCGACCCTGCTGCAGACAGCTTTGGCGAATGCTGCTGCCGACGGTGCCGATGTGGCTCAGTCGATGCTGGTGACCGTACTGAACCTCGCGTTTGCGGGCAGTGCCGTAGTGGGCGGTGTACTGCTTGAGACGACAGGCGTGGGATCGATCCCCTGGGCAACCTTGGGATTGGTGCTGCTGGCCTGGTTGGTTGTTAAGGTGGGTGGCCAAGCTGGGTTCAGGAGCTTGTCCAAGCCCTGATCGGTTTTACTGCCGCTTAGTCCGAATTCGGCTCAGCCAAAATGCAGGCAAGCCAGTTCACACAAATGCTGTGTGATGCCTTCCTCGGAGTGTTCCGGAGCTGCAATCAACAGCATCTCCGAGGCACTCGATGAGGCTCAAGCGACGGCACGCAATGCCGGTGATATTACGCCGCCGCTCAATCTCAACTTCGTCACTCTAAGCAGCTCGATTAAATTGTTCGGAGCGCCGTCTGAGTATCTGCGTCCAGTTCAGATGCTCGGTTACTACCCTGACGAAGTCCTCAAGCGCTAATTTTAGCTCGATGAAGCACGCCTAGCCGAGCAGAGCATCCTAGTGTCACAGGCCATTTGAACGGCCTCTGACTGCTAACATTCCGTTGGCAGCCAGTCGGATAATGGCCGTAACGTTGGGCCTCATAGTGGTGAGGCATTTTCAGACGATATAGCCACTTATGCCGTCCCACAGAAGTTTTACCGCGGTGACTACGAGCAGGCAGTAGCAGGCAAGGTACATCTGGCGTTGATCCAGCTTGGTGTGCAGTCGCCAGCCCAGCCAGACACCACTTGGAACTGCTAACAGGCAGATGACCATCAGGCTTAGCACGTTACCGGTGGGCCTGGCTAGCAGCAGCCAAGGCACTGCCTTGAGCAGATTGCCTACGGTAAAGAACATGCTGGTGGTGCCGGCATAGGTTTTCTTGCTTAGACCGAGCGGCAACAGGTATATCGCTAATGGTGGCCCACCAGAATGCGCGACCATAGTCGTGATCCCAGAGGTGACGCCTGCGGACACCGCCTTGAGCGATGAGCGCTGGCTGACCCTGATTTCCCCACCGGTTTTGAACCAGAGGCCGACAAAAATCAGGGTAACCGCCGCCATCACTAACGCGACTGCGCGGTGATCCATGACGCGAAAGAGTAGATAGCCGACACCGATGCCGACAACCAGACCTGGTAACAACAGCACCAGGTCGGGTTTAGACCAAGTGGATGGCTTCCAGTAACGCAGGCCGAACAGGTCCATCGCGATAAACAACGGCGCTAGCAGTCCGCCGGCTGTGAGCGGATCCATCACCAGCGACAGCAGCGGAATGCCGACAATGGAGAAGCCTCCACCGAAGGCACCTTTCATAAAGCAGATCAAAAAAACTCCGGCGAAGGTCACCAGAATCGTGGTGGTGGTCAACTCAAGGTCCACGGTGCTGCCCCCTGATCCGGCTGCTCAAGGTTGGCCAGCATTATCGAAGAAAGCTCAACGTGCCCGCGCTCGCGCAAGTGCGCGATCGCAGACAAGCGATCAGCGTGCGACTTGTTTTGATTGAGCTTGCGCTTGCATTCAACGCACTGCATTTCGATCTCGATACCGACAACTCTCGACACCATCTCGTCCAGATATTCACGCGGCGCATCGCCCATCTTCCAGGGCTTGATCTCCTTGGACTCCTGGTGGCGAGTCAGCTGGGCCAGGGTGCGGCGCAGGAGCTTTTCTTCCGACATCACGCGCATGACGCCATGCACATGCACCACCTCGTAGTTCCATGTGGGAACCTGGCGATGCGTTTCGTGCTTGGACGCATACCAGTTGGGCGAAATGTAGCCTTCTGCCCCCCTGAAGATCACCATGACAGGCGTGCCGCCGGCGCAACGTTGCCACACAGGATTGGCGCGGGCCACATGAGCGGTCAGCAACCCGTATGTTCCGTGGCCGGTATCGAGTTCAAAGGGAATGTGGTCCGCATCCATGCCGGATTCACCCTCAGTCACGAGGATGCCCAGCGGATTGTCGCGGATAATTCGGTGCAACTGTTCCGGGCGGTGCTCTGCGAAGTGTTCGGGAATGTACATGGGATTTCACTACGGATTGTTGGGAGTCCATAATGTCGACCACGACCTGCATCATCGAAAGTGCCAGTTTCGAGGTTTTTCCATGGGCCAGTTTTCAGCCAATCCGGATGCATTTTCCCGCGGCGCGCAACGTCGGATCTATGCCAGGCTGCGCGCGCAGATAGAAGACGGCACGCTTGCCGCCGGCACGAGGCTCATGTCGACGCGGGCAATCGCGGCCGAACTCGGCGTGTCGCGAACCACGGTAACGGCGGCTTACGAGCAACTGGCGGCCGAAGGCTTTGTCCTGACATCAGTGGGCAAGGCCGCCACGGTAGCGAGCATAATCAGCACTCAATCTGGGCATGCCCAAGGGGACTCGGCGCAGCAAAAGGAACTGCCGCCAGTGCTTTCCCTTTACGGGCAACGAGTGGCCATCATGAAGCCGTACAACATGGCGTCACCCCAAGCCCGCATCGATTTCAGGTACGGCTCGGTCGCTACCAGGGATTTTCCGGCGCTGGGTTGGCAGCGCGCCTACCGTTCCGAACTAGTCAAGCGTCAACCGAGCCTCGCTTACGGCCACCCCGAAGGGGAAGAGCGCTTGCGCAATGCGCTGCAAGGTTATCTGCGACGCGCACGCGGTCTGGCGTGCGATGCGGATCAAATACTCGTCGTGCATGGCTCGCAGCAAGGACTTGACCTGTGCGCCCGGCTTTTGCTGAACCCGCAAGATGCATTCGTCTTCGAAGAGCCTGGCTACCGCATGGCCAGATATTGCTTTGAGGCCACGGGCGCGACGGCGTTGCCCATACCCGTCGATGCCTCTGGACTGGATACCAGTGCTCTGCCGGAAGGTGATCGCGTGCGCCTGGCCTTTGTCACTCCGTCGCACCAGTTTCCCATGGGGGCGGTGCTTCCTGTCGCACGTCGCCTCGAACTGCTGAGTTGGGCGAGGCGACATCGCGCGTGGATCATTGAGGACGATTACGGCGGCGAGTTTCGCTATGGCCAGCGGCCCATCGACGCACTGCAATCCATGGACGCAGATGCTCGCGTCATTTATGTCGGAACGTTCTCCAAGGCACTCTCACCGCAGCTCAGGTTGGGTTATCTGGTTCTTCCACGCGAGTTGGTTCACGTTTTCCGTGAAGCAAAACGGCTGACCGATCGACACTCACCGCGCTGGGAGCAAAACGTGCTCGCCTCATTGATCGAAAGTGGAACCTATGAGCGTCACGTTCGCCGCCTGCGGCGGGAAAATGAACTGCGGCGAAGGGCATTACTGGAGGCTTTTGAACAGCATCTGGCGGAATATGGGCAACTGGCCGGCATGGCGGCGGGCTTACACGGCGTATTAACGCTACCCGCGCTTCGCGCTCAGGATGAGCCGACGTTGCAGGCGATAGCGCTCGAACGCGGGGTTGGCGTATATCCGCTTTCGCCGCTGTTTGCCGAACCCACGTCGGTAGAATACGAGCGACCGGCAGGGCTCATTTTGGGCTATGCCGGCCTGACAACGCAGCAGATTCATGAAGGGATCGGCATTCTTGGCACGGTGGTTCGGGAGGTTGAAGAGCTTGGGGCTCGGTCCGGATCAGTGGATGACTATGTCATCTAATATGCGGCTCGAACACGAGCAAATTTACAAGGTAGAGATAAGGCGAATAAGAAAAAGTGGTCGGCTTGAGTGACTGCTAAGGGTGGAAAATGGTTCTGGACGGAGGGACCGCTATTGGCCGATTGCAGCCCATCATGACGGGTAGCTTCTTGAAAACTGGCCCCCATTATCGGCCCCAATTTTTCGATGCTGATAATTGACTACTTTTCCCCGAAAAACCTCCTGGCTTGGGTCGAAGTCGTCGATACAACTACCACCGCCTCCACCACGCTTTCTGAGCAACCACCTCAGGCTTCAGCGAGGCAATCTTAGAGCCTGCAATCTTTACCGGTGCGACGTCCAGACCATCGAAGCTACCTAGACCCAGAGGGGGGCTTTCTGCTTGTAGAAAGCGAGTGGTTTCTGCTGAAGCCACTGCATGCAGTAACGACGAGGGCGTTATATTCCGACTCAAGACGTGAATGCCGCTCTCTGGGTCATGCAGACCACTTACATCGGTGCCTTCAACGCCGTCTATCAGAAGCGGCTGGATCATGACCGTCCCAAGCTCGTAGGTGATATCCAGATCACCGCAAACGCAACGCAGCCTTTGCAGTTCACCATTCGAAGATACACACACAAAATCCAGCCCGTCGTCATCCGTGCAAAAGCTGCAAACGTGTAATTGAAGGCTTTTACTCAGCGCTAAATTCACATTCAGGAAAGCTCTCTTGAAGTAGTCGGCTAGCTGAGCATCCTTAAGCACTTTGTATATCCGCGATAGCGCTGCCAATTCTTGAGGGAGCTCAAGCGGTACATCCTTGATGGGTGGCATAGACGTAAAGGGCCATTTCCGTTCTTCGCCAGCCTTGAACGTGTCTAAGTAGAACGACGTGGCGTTTTCATCCTGGTGCAATGACCAACCAATGCTCACCGGCAACGTAGAAAGTGGTTCTAACTCCGGCTTCACATTCATCGCGTGAGCAACGACAAGGTACCCCATTGTTTAGATCCTTCAGGTACAGGGCTGAATCGCTCCAAGCATAGTCGATACTTGAGTGTGTGCTATTGGCCGATAGCATTCGCGCATGGCCGAGAGCTGACTCAAACGGCCTGAAAAATTCCGGGGACTGAAAATGGAAGAAACGCTCTCTTCGATATTTATGCACTAAAGGAAAACCCATAAATTTCAATGGGAAAACCGTCGTTGCGATCATCAATCCCGATTTTTCCTAGCCGTTTTACAAATGTTAACTCCTTCAAGTGGCTATTGGCTTTAGGCTTCGAATCACAAAGTCCGATCGGACCCAATCAGCTTTAAGACGACTCTACAACCATGAATCTGCACGCCATCGCCGCGACGCTTTTTGCGTTTTTCACGCTGCTTCCTTACTCGGTACACGCCGCAACCCCCATCGCCCATGTCGCTATCTACCGAGGCCCGGCGGGCTGCGAGGGATGTTCAGAGAATGTCAAAACAGCCCTGCTGCGCGTCCGCCCAACTGCGCAGATTGACTTTGTAGGTGCCGATGAATCGATCGACATCACGCCGCAAAACCTCGCTCGTTATGACCTCTACGTTCAACCCGGCGGCGGTCAGGACATCCCTGCGGCGCTTGATAGTTTGGGGGATGCGCGGGTGCAGGCCATTCGTGACTTTGTCGCCCAGGGTGGGCGCTACCTGGGGCTGTGTATGGGCGCTTATCTGGCCGACGACAGCAACTTTGGCCTGATACCCTACGACCTTGATTCAGAGGCGGGCAGGCCTGGGTTTGAGGTCGCGGGCATTGCAGACGCGGCGGTGCAGGTTGTGTGGGATGGGAAAACCGATAGCGTCTTTTATCAGGATGGGCCTTACTTCCCCAGGCCTGACGCGACCTCGCCTTCTTCAACCATTGCGACCTACCGGAATGGTGATGTGGCGGCAGCGCGTTACACCTATGAAAACGGGGTAGTGGTGCTGAGCGGCCCGCACCCAGAGGCGGATCGGGAGTGGTTCGAGAAGGCGAATATTCCCTTGAGCGAGATGCCGCAGGGTGAGCTTTTTGGGGCGTTGGTGCGCAGCATTGAGGGGCGCAACGGCGCAAAGTCACCCTGATGTGCAGCGCACTGGACTGGCGACATCCCACGTTCAGGCGCTGGCTGGAACACCGTACCGATTGTTCCAGCCGGGGTTTCTGTTGTGCCTGACGGCCATGCAATAGGTATTGGCAAAGAACCCTGCCCTAATAGCGTTTTTCCAGTCTACAGGCACCTGTTTGATGACCCGACTCCCCCTCATATTCCTGATGGCTGCTGCAGTTACCAGTGCGAACGCCGCCGATAATGTCCCTTTGGAGCGTTCGATCAAGGACTGGATTGTCGGCTGTGATAACACGCGTGCCTGCACGGCTATCGGTGCCGTCCCGGAGCGTGACGATATCGGTATCTCGACGTTCAGCCTGCGGGTAACCCGTGAAGCCGGCCCACATGGAGACTTGCGGGTAGGCGTGTTCAGCTACACCGCCCCCCAGGGTCAGCCAACACTCGATGGCAAGCCGCTGAAAAATCGATTCGAGCCTGGCGAACTCAAAAAAGGTGAGGTATCTGAGGTGTTTGCTCTGACCGGAACGAATGCCGACGCCTTGATTGCAGAGTTGCGCAACGGGCGGGAGTTGATTTTACCCATTGAGGGCGGTACCTCCGTCGCCTCGCTAAACGGGATGAGCGCGGCGCTTTTGCTGATCGACTCGGTCCAGGGGCGCGTTGGTACACAGGACGCACTGATTTCCAAGGGGCAGGCGCCCGCCAGCAGCGTGCCGCAAGCACCGGCCGCACCGCCGGCACCGAGTTGGCAGGCACCCGTTGCGATAACCCCGGACAGGGCAAAAGAAGTCGCGGATGCCGTGGTGGCGGCCACGCGCAAGGAGTGGCAAGCGGATCTGAATGAAGGCGTTGCGCCAAAGGCTAACGCCTATGCCTTGAGTGCAGATCAAGCGCTGGTGATCATCGAAACCGGCTGTGGGGCATACAACTGTTTCTACAATATCTACCAGGCGCCCCTGGACCACCCTGAGCAGGCGCGCCCAGCACGGGTCGCCGAAGTGCCAAATCTGCCGGAAAGAGAGCCCAACGGCCTGGTCGATTTTGATCCGGCCACGGGTGAGCTGAGCAGCCAGGCAATGGCGATGGGCATGGGGGGTTGTGGCACTGCGCTGCGCTGGCGCTACGACGGTAACGGTTTCACGCTGACCCATGCGGCTGAAATGAACACCTGCATGGGGCTGGAGCAGGTTCATTGGCCTGTGCTGTGGCGTACCGAGGCAAGTCGCTGAAACTGTCGAATACATCAATGTGTGTGGCGAGGCGCGAGCGCCCTCGCCACAAACGGGTGTAGCCCCCTACCCCTTCAGGAAGCCTTCAACGCCCGCAACTCACCCTCTACACGCGCCGCGTTGCAGTAGGTGTCCAGCATTTCCAGCACTTGTTCGCCGGTGAGGACGTTACCGTTCAGTTGCAGGCCGAACAGCGTCAGGCATATCTGAGGCTCCCGGGAGCGCTTGATCTTGACGTGGGGCATCAGGGGGCCCGCAGCGTTTTTGCAGGCGGGCAATGGCGCACCCTCGCGCAATGTCAGCGTGATCCATAGCTTGATGCGGCCCTCTTTGATGTGGATATCGCCGATATCCAGCAGATCGATTTCTGCATCAAGGTTGCGAAACCACAAGTGGCTATGGGTCAGGCGCATCAGGATTTCTTCGCCGGCCCGACGGTGCAGCCACACCCCGCTGAGCAAGACCAGCGCCACGATTGCAAAAATGCCTCCCATCAACGCGTTTTTGCCATCCCATGCACTCCCGCCCGCCATCACGAAAGCGAACACTGAAAAGAGCAACAGGGTGCGGCGCACCTTGCGTGGGTAGGCCAGTTCGGTGACTGCGGGAACCTCGGCCAACCACTCCTCGCGTTCCTGGATGGCCGCCTGCAACTGATCGCCAGTGTGCTGATTAAAATCCTCAGTGAGGGATTGGGCCAGGCTGGCCAGTGGATCATCAGGGTGGTTCATACCGGTACTCCATTCTTGTTGGCATCTTCAGCCGACTGCGGATCATGAGTGAGTTGACTGAACCACTGCCGGTCGTGCGCGGTGGGCGTCCGTGTTGCCTGGGCCAGCAACTGGTCGTCGAGAACCACACCCAGTTGCTGCAGGCGCACGGCAGTGGGGGGATGGGTATCGAACGGATGAGCGATCGCGTGATCCATCACCGCCTCGTTCAAGATCACCGGAGCCTGGCGAAGGTGGTCCGCTAACGCCTGGATCAAGTTGCTGTGGGTACGCTGCCCAAGCAGTTTGTTGACTTCGGCATCAAGGGCGATGACGCGCAGCAGCGCCTGGCAAAACAGCCGCTCGCCGGCAATTTGCGCCCCGACCTTATCCGCCACCAATTCCTGCGCACGACTCCAATGGTGCACGGCTATCTGGAAGTGGTGCAGAAAGCGCCACGTCATCCAGATCGCCGGGCGTTCGATCCAGGACGGCATGTCATCCACCGCGCTGATGTTCAGGAAATGCATGTACATCAGGCTGAACCGTGCCCCGGCTTCACTCCCGCGCTCGGTGTCGCGGCTGCTGAAGTGGCCAAGCTCATGGCCGATAATCGAGGCGGCTTCTTCCTGGCTCAGGGTCGACAGGAAAGTCAGCGGCAGGTACATCGTACGGCCCGTCAACAGTTGCCCCGAGGGTTGCAGGGCCACCTGGACACTGGTGACGAAAAACGATTGGTCGACCCCAATCACGATGTGGTCCGGCACGGGCGCGCGGGTGACGGCTGCCAGTTTTTCTATCCACTCCCATAAGGCCGGGGCGCTGGCCCGGCTGATTGAACGCCCCAGAAACCCGGATTGCGGCGTTTCCATATCCTGCCATTGCCGACGCAGGCGCCCAATCAACAGCACGCCCAGGTACAGCATCACCAGCAAGGGCACCACCACCAGCAGTATCACCATGCCGCTGTTCTGGCGGTTGCTCCAGCCCCAGCTGACTTCATACAGCAGGGCCATCGCCAGCGCCCCCACTATCAACCCGGTGTAGACCACCAGCCACTGCCCCAGCGCACGCCAGCTCAGGACCAGTCGGTCATAAAGAAAGTCCCGCGAACGCAACGCGCGCCAGGCATCCAGGCGCAGTTTTACCCAGGTCGCGCAGCCCGCCAGCACGGCCGCGACCGCCAGCCAGTAACCGAGAAACGCCAAGACCTGGCGCATGTGCACCGAGCCCTGGTCGGCATCGGCCCGAGCGACCTCACGCTGCAGGTAGCCGCGCAGGCTGTCGTCCGGGAGTACCGGCGTTTTGCGCCATTGTTGCGGCAGTTGCTGCCTCAATTCATCGCTCGGGCTGGCGAGCCATTGGCGCATCACCTGCGCTTCTTCCAGGGTACTGTCGGCACGCCAGCTCTGAAGGCTGCTCCAGCCCATCAGTACCAGCGGCAGCAGCAACATCGCCAGGCCCCACGACCATCGTCTCAACAGGCTCATGGCTCAGTTCGCCTGGAGATAGTCAGTGAGAAATGCTTGCGCATTGCCCTGACTCGCCAGCGCCTCGTTATAGGCGACGGCCAGCGCTTTTGCTTCGCCTGGCAAGTACAGCTCTCCCCAGCCGTTTTGCAGAATCAGTACGACGAACTTCTGACCGTCTACCGTGGTGTAATAGCGCGTGTCCTTGCTGGTCTTCTCGACAGACATCTTTTGGATTTTCAGGTTCCAGTCGTGGTCAGCCCCTTCCACTTGCACCAGTGCCTGATTTTCGTCACGGGCCCCGATACGCAGTGTCCAGACTTTCACCCCGGCCTCACCCGAATACGCAGCGACCTTATCTGCGACTTCCGGGCGATCTTGAGCGAAGGTATTGCCCGTCATGACGGCCAGTACCATGCTTAGCACGGCAGCCCATTTGCGATAAATCAGCATACTCAGGTTCCTTGAATTTCACGGCCGACCATTGAAAGTCACCCTCGGCGATCTGCCAACCGTGCAGGCCGTTGCGCACAACAATGAGACTGCGGTTCACAACGACGAGTGACGGGGTACAATGGAGCGAACACATAAGGACATGACTCAAACCCTTCTCGATGAAACGCCAGAATCCTTATCTCGACACACACTTCTGCTTCGATCATCCGGGTCCCCTGGACCAGGCCGGCGTATTCGACGACAGCGCTCGTCAGGTTATTGGTTCTGCCATCGGCCACTACCGCGCACGGACCGTTCGGCCAGACCTGCAGTATTTCGACTGTGACTTGCAGTTCCCCGAGCCGCTGAAGATCCACAAGGTATTGCCCGACAGTGTGTGCATCGTGCAGGTGCTCGGCGGCGAGTGGCAGCATCGGGTCGACGGTGTGCTCAATGAATACACCACGGGCGCAGTCCATGTGCTGGGCCTGAGTGAGAGCATGGAAACCGTCGATCAACTGCCCGCCGGCAGTCATGCGCGCATGGCCGGGCTACGCATCGCAGGCGATTATTTGCGCGAGCTGGCCGAAGAGGACTCGGCGCTCCAGCCGTTACTCAGCCTGCTCAATGACGGCGTTCAGTTTTCGGGACTGCACGGCTGCCCGGCACTGGGGCGTTTGCTGGAGCGGATTTATCACTCACCGTACCAAGGCGCCTTGGAGCGCCTTAATCAGGAAAGCCTGAGCCTGGCAGCGCTGGTGGAGCTGGCGGCCCATCTCGCCCCTCAACCTGCCAGGCCAATACCTGCGGTACGCGGTCATTCAGACCTGGCCCATGAAGCGCGGTTTCAACTGGATGCCAACCTGATCGACCCTCCCGGCACTCAAGCGCTGGCCCGTAGCCTGGGTGTGGGGGAAACCACGCTGCGCCGGGCGTTCAGTCAAATCTACGGCCAGTCGATGCTGGATTATGTGCGCCAGCAACGCATGGAGCTTGCGCGCAATCTGCTTCGTCAGCGCAAGTGGCAGGTGGCGCAGATCGCCTACCGCCTGGGCTATGCCAATCCCGCTAACTTCAACCATGCCTACAAGGCCTACTTTGGTCACCCGCCAGGTGCCGAACGCTAGAGAGCAAAGCCATGAATAAACCCCTTCCGGCCATTAGCTATCCCAACTCCCGCCCCAAAAACGGCGCAGTCCGGCTCCCCTTACTCTTCGCCACCTTCTGCGGCGTCCCGCTCACCACCACCTTCCCGCCTCTGTCCCCAGCCCCCGGCCCAATATCAATCACCCAATCACTCTGCGCCACCACGCGCATTTCATGCTCTACCACAATCACCGTGTGCCCCGCCTCCACCAGATGATTCAACTGGCTCAACAACCGATCCACATCCCGCGGATGCAGCCCGGTCGTCGGTTCATCCAGCACATACAACGTCGCGCCCCGGGCATTGCGTTGCAGCTCGGTCGCCAGCTTGATGCGCTGCGCCTCCCCGCCTGACAACTCGGTCGCCGGCTGGCCAAGGCGCAAATAACCCAAGCCAATATCCCGCAGCACTTGCAGCGAGCGCAGCACACCCGGCTCTTCGGCAAATACCTCTACCGCCTGTTCAACCGTCAGCCCCAGCACCTGGGCGATGGTCAGCCCTTCCCACTTGATCGCTAACGTTTCCGGGTTGTACCGCGCGCCGTGGCACGTCGGGCATGGCGCGTACACGCTGGGCATGAACAGCAATTCAACGCTGACAAACCCCTCGCCTTCGCAGTTCGGGCAGCGGCCTTTGGCGACGTTGAAAGAAAATTGCCCGGCGTCGAAATGGCGCTTTTTCGCCGCGGGTGTGGCGGCGAACAGTTTGCGTACGTTGTCGAACAGGCCGGTGTAGGTCGCGAGGTTGGAGCGCGGTGTGCGGCCAATGGGTTTCTGGTCCACCTGCACCAGGCGGCGGATGTGTTCCAGGCCGCCACTGATACGGCCGCCGCTGGTTTGCGGGGCGTCGTCTTCGAGGCTGGGTTCGTCTTCGGTTTCCACCACGCGGCCCAGGCCTGCGCCTACCAGTTCCAACAGCGCCTGGCTGACGAGGCTGGATTTGCCCGAGCCGGAAATGCCGGTGACGGCGGTGAAGCAGCCCAGGGGAAAGTCCACGCTGAGGTCGTTGAGGTTGTTGCGCGTGACGCCTTCCAGGCTCAGCCAGCCGGTGGGTTGGCGCGGTGGTTGGCTGACCGGGCGTTTTTCGGCGAACAGGTATTCGCGGGTTTGCGAGGCTTCGACCTGCGCCAGGCCGGCGGGTGGGCCGCTGTACAGGACCTGGCCGCCGTGTTCACCGGCAGCCGGGCCGACGTCGATCAGCCAGTCGGCGCGGCGCATGGTTTCCAGGTCGTGTTCCACCACGAACAGTGAGTTGCCGGCGGCCTTCAGGCGGTCGAGGGCGGCGAACAGGGCTTCGCCGTCAGCGGGATGCAGGCCGGCGGAAGGTTCGTCGAGCACGTAGATTACGCCGAACAGTTGCGAGCCCAGTTGGGTGGCCAGGCGCAGGCGTTGCAGTTCGCCGGAGGACAGGGTCGGTGTGCTGCGTTCCAGGGCCAGGTAGCCCAGGCCGAGGTCGGTCAGGGTGCTGACGCGTTCGAGCAGGTCCTGGGCGATGCGTTGGGCGGCCAGACGTTTTTCCACGGAGAGCTTTTTATCGCCCTGCCCTTCAGCCACCGGGCGCAGCAGTTCGGCAAGTTGCAGCAAGGACATTTGCGACAGTTCGCCAATGTCTACGCCGGCAAATTTCACCGACAGCGCGGCCTTGTTCAGGCGCTTGCCTTCGCACAGCGGGCATGGGCTGCCTTGCATGAATTGCGACACGCGCTTTTTCATCAGGGCGCTTTGGGAGTGGGTGAAGGTGTGCAGGATGTAGCGTCGGGCACCGGTGAAGGTGCCCTGGTAGCTGGGTTCGAGTTTGCGTTTGAGGGCGTCGCGGGTTTGGGCAGGTGTGAAGCCGGCGTACACCGGGACGGTGGGGGTTTCGTCGGTGAAGAGGATCCAGTCGCGCTGCTTTTTCGGCAGGTCGCGCCACGGGATGTCGACGTCGTAGCCGAGGGTGACGAGGATGTCGCGCTGGTTCTGGCCTTGCCATGCCAGTGGCCAGGACGCCACGGCGCGTTGGCGGATGGTGAGGGAAGGATCGGGCACCATCAGGGCTTCGGTCACTTCGTACACGCGGCCCAGGCCGTGGCATTGCGGGCAGGCGCCCTGGGGCAGGTTGGGGGAAAAGTCTTCGGCGTAGAGCATCGGTTGCCCCGCCGGGTAACTGCCGGCGCGGGAGTAGAGCATGCGGATCAGGCTGGACAAGGTGGTGACGCTGCCCACTGATGAACGTGTGCTGGGTGTACCGCGCTGTTGTTGCAGGGCCACGGCGGGCGGCAGGCCTTCGATGGCGTCGACGTCCGGTACGCCGACCTGATCGATCAGGCGGCGGGCGTAGGGCGCCACGGATTCGAAATAGCGGCGCTGGGCTTCGGCGTAGACGGTGGAGAATGCCAGCGAGGACTTGCCGGAGCCTGACACGCCGGTGAACACCACCAGGGCGTCGCGGGGGATGTCCACGTCGACGTTGCGCAGGTTGTGCTCCCGGGCACCCCGCACCCGCACGAAGCCTGGGCGTTGGGTGGTGAGTGAGGTGTCTGGGGGAAGATTGCGCTGGGAAGTCATGGGTAACCTTATCGGTGTGTTCAAGGCAGTGAAGATCCACTGTGGGAGCCGGGCTTGCCCGCGATGACGGTGTGCCAGTTACCGGATGGGGTGCCTGACACTCCGCCATCGCGGGCAAGCCCGGCTCCCACAGTGGCTTGGTGTTGCTGGCTGGATCTTCATTCGTCACATCATTCGGGAGGTCAGTACCGAGCGCACCCGTTGCGCCAAGTCATCCGGGCCATAGGGTTTGCTCAGCAGGTGAATGTCGTTGCCCAGCAGGTGGTTGCTGGAAAGAATGTCGCGGGTATGCCCGGAGGTAAACAGCACCGCTATCGCCGGCACTTGCCTGCGCGCCCACTCGGCCAGGTCGGTGCTTTTGACCCGGCCCGGCATCACCACGTCGGTGAAGATCAGGTCCGGTTGCAGGCCGGCCTGGAGCATCAGCATGGCCCGGTCGCCGTCTTCGGCGGTGAGCACGGTGTAGCCGGATTGTTCAAGCAATTCCACCGCGGCCGCGCGTACGCTTTCGTTGTCCTCAACCACCAGGATCGTCTCATGGCCGCCGGTGGGTTGTGTGAGCTCGACGGGCGCATCGTGGTTTTCCGGCTCTCCCAGGTTGCGCGGGAAATACATCTGCACCACGGTACCGCTGCCCTCCACGCTCTCGACCTCAACATGCCCGCCACTTTGGCGCACGAACCCAAACACCATGCTCAGGCCCAGGCCGGTACCGTGGCCATTCGGCTTGGTGGTGAAAAACGGTTCGAAGGCCCGTGCCAGGATCGTTGGTGACATGCCGGCGCCGCTGTCGGCGACGGCCAGGCGCACATATTCACCGGGGTTGATGCTTTTACCGGCGCAATCCGGAGGGTTGAGAATAATGTTTTCGCCGGTGATCCGAATCACGCCCTCGCCTTTCATGGCATCCCGGGCGTTGATCGCCAGGTTGAGCAGTGCGTTTTCCAGTTGGTTGCGGTCGACGTTAATGCACCATGGATCCTGGGGCAGTTGCACATCAATGTGGATGGTTTCTCCCAGCGCCCGCTGCAGCAGCTCGCCCAGGCCTTCATAGATGCGCAGCGGGTTGTACACCGCCGGTGACAATGGCTGGCGACGGGCGAAGGCCAGCAGTTGCGAGGTCAGCTTGGCCCCACGTTCCACTGCCGCGATGGCGGCGCTGACACGGCGCTGCACCTGGGGGTTGTCCGGCTCATGCCGGGCCAGCAGGTGCAGGTTGCCGGCGACCACTTGCAGCAGGTTGTTGAAGTCGTGGGCCACGCCGCCGGTCAGGCCGCCGATGGCTTCCAGCTTCTGTGATTGACGCAACTGTTCTTCGGCGGCGGAACGGGCCTGCACCTCCGCGGCCACGCGCTGCTCCAGGTTGTGGGTGAGTTCCTGGCGCAGGCGCTCGGAGATCATATGTTCGGTGGTCTCCACCACAATCGCCAGGACCCCGGCCGGTTGTTGGTCGTCACCGGCCACGGGGCTGTAATACAGGTCCATCCAGACTTCTTCCGGGCGGCCGTCGCGCAACAGTTCCAGGGGCAGGTTGCGGTAGGACAAGGTGCCGCCGGCCAGGCAGGTGTCGACCACATTGCGGTTGAAGTCGGCGACTTCCGGCCAGCCCAGTTCCACCGGCGCACCCAGCAGATAAGGGTGGCGACCGCCGGCAAATACCGAATAGCTGTCGTTGTAGATCATGTAACCGGCGTGCCCCCACAGCATCACCATGGGCATGGGCGATGCCAGCATCATCTGCACGGCGCTGGTCAGGCTGGAGGGCCAGGCATTCATCGGGCCGAGGTCGGTGGTGGACCAATCGAAAGCACGAATCCTCTGGGCCATTTCCCCAGCCCAACCCTCACAGCCGTGGGTATTGGATAAAAACTGCATCGGTCGGCTCTGCAAAAGATAAAAGGTGGGCGGCGATGAAAACTTTGAGCCCGGCAGCGGCGGTTGGTTTCATCGCATATTGCTTATGCCGGCAGGAAGGAGCAAGGGCCGGCTCAGCGAAAGTCCCGGCTGCGCACACTGATGCCCGACAGCAACGGGGTCAGGTCGGTCAAGCGCCCGGCGATCAGGTGCCGAACCTCGCCCACCGCCTCCCAGCGGCCATCCACCTTGAGCAACCGCGAGCCCACCAGCGCCTGGCGTTGGCGCTCGGCCAAATCGCGCCAGACCACCACATTGATATTGCCGAACTCATCTTCCAGGGTAACGAAGGTAACGCCGCTGGCCGTGCCAGGACGTTGTCGACCGGTGACCAGGCCGGCGACGCTGACGTTGCGGCCATGCTCAACCTGCAGCAATTCCCTGGAACTGCGGCAACGCCGCGCGCGCAGTTCATCGCGCAACAGCGCCAACGGGTGTGGGCCCAGGGTGGTGCCGACGCTGGCGTAGTCGGCATACAAATCTTCGCCGACTGTCGGTTGCGGCAGCTCCACCACCGCCTCTTCCGGGCTGGCGATACCGGCAAACAGGCCCAGTTGTTTCTGCACCCCGGCCACCTCCCAACGCGCCCGGTGCCGATGCCCGGCCAGGCCGCGCAAGGCACCGGCATCCGCCAGCAGTTCCTGGGCGCGAGTGTCCAATTGGGCACGCTCGCCCAAGTCGGCAATATCAAAAAACGCCCGGGCCTGGCGCGCCGTTTCGATACGCCGGCCGTCCTCTTCGCGAAACCCGGAGATCATGCGCAAGCCCATGCGAATCGCCGGTTGCTGGCCTTCGATCGGCTCAAGGCTGCAATCCCAGTCACTGGCCTGCACATCCACCGGGCGGATCTGCAAATGATGGCGACGGGCGTCCTGCAGGATCTGGTCGGGGCTGTAGAAACCCATGGGCCAGCTGTTGATCAGGGCGCAGGCGAACGCTGCCGGTTCATGGCATTTGAGCCAGCAACTGGCATAGGTCAGCAAGGCGAAACTGGCGGCGTGGGACTCGGGAAAACCGTAGCTGCCAAAGCCCTTGATCTGCTCGAAGATCTGCGCGGCGAAGGCTTCGCTGTAGCCGTTTTTCAGCATGCCGGTGCGCAGGCGTTGCTGATGGGGTTCGAGGCCGCCGTGGCGTTTCCAGGCGGCCATGGAACGGCGCAGTTGGTCGGCTTCACCGGGTGTGTAATCGGCGGCGACCATGGCGATCTGCATGACCTGTTCCTGGAACAGCGGGATGCCCAGGGTGCGCTCCAGTACGGACTTAAGTTCCGGCGACGGGTAGGTGGTTTCCTCCTCCTTGTTCCGCCGCCGCAGGTACGGATGCACCATGCCACCCTGGATGGGCCCCGGCCGCACGATGGCGACCTCAATGACCAGGTCGTAGAATTTTTCCGGTCGCAGGCGGGGCAACATCGACATCTGCGCCCGCGACTCAATCTGGAACACGCCGATAGTGTCGGCCTTGCTGATCATCGCGTAGGTTGCCGCATCTTCCTTGGGCACCGAAGCCAGGCTCAGGTCCCGGTTGCGATGGCGGCGCAGCAGGTCGAAGCAGCGGCGAATCGCACTGAGCATACCCAGCGCGAGGATGTCCACCTTGAGCAGGCCCACGGCGTCGAGGTCGTCCTTGTCCCACTGGATGATGGTGCGCTCGGCCATGGCGGCATTTTCCACCGGCACCAGGGTGTCCAACGGGTGTTCGGAAATCACGAAGCCGCCGGGGTGCTGGGACAGGTGCCGGGGGAAGCCGATCAGTTGTTGGGTCAAGGTCAGCACTCGGCGCAGCACCGGGCTGTCGGGGTCGAACCCCCCTTCGCGCAGGCGTTCCAGGGGCGGTGCTTCGTCGCTCCAGCGCCCACAACAGTCGGCCAGGGCGTTGACCTGATCCGGTGGCAACCCGAGGGCCTTGGCCACGTCGCGCACCGCGCCGGCGCCGTGGTAGCTGCTGACCACCGCCGTCAACGCGGCGCGGGTACGACCGTAGCGCTGGAAGACGTATTGCAGCACTTCTTCGCGGCGTTCGTGCTCGAAGTCCACGTCGATGTCCGGCGGCTCGTTGCGTTCACGAGACAGGAAGCGCTCGAACAGCATGTTCATCAGGCTCGGGTCGATCTCGGTGATGCCCAGGGCAAAACACACCGCCGAGTTGGCCGCCGAGCCACGGCCCTGGCACAGGATCGAACGGCTGCGGGCGAAGCGCACAATGTCGTGTACGGTGAGGAAGTAGCTTTCGTAGCCGAGGTCGCTGATCAGTTCCAGTTCGTTATTGATCTGCTGGAGGGTCTTGGCGTCGACCCCTTTCGGCCAACGCTGGGCGATGCCTTGCTCGGTCAAGGTGCGTAACCAGGATTTTGCATCCTGGCCTTCAGGTACCAACTCCCTGGGGTATTGATAGCGCAATTGGCCGAGGTCAAAGGTGCAACGCCGGGCAATGTTCAGGGACTCTTCCAGCAAGTGCGCCGGGTACAGCGCGGCCAATGCATCGAGGCTGCGCAAGTGCCGTTCACCATTGGGATGCAGGCGCGCGCCGGCTTCGGCCACCGGGACGTGGTGACGGATTGCGGTCATGGTGTCTTGCAACGCACGGCGACCGCGCACATGCATATGCACATCGCCGCAGGCCACCGCCGGCAGGTGCAGGCTGGCGGCCAGGTTCAGGCGTTGCTCAAGGTGACGGGCATCGTTCTGGCCGCAATGCAGTTCCACCGCCAGCCACAGGCGATCGGTGAAGGTGCTGCACAGCCATTGGATATGGGCCTGGGTGTCGGTGTCTTCGACCATCCATAACGCGAGCAAGCCGTGTACCGCGGTGAAGTCTTCCTGCAGCAAGCGGTAGTGACCTTTTCCCGCACGGCGACGGGCAATGGTGATCAGCCGGCACAGGTGTTGATAGCCTTCCAGGTTCTCCACCAGCAGCACCAGCTTGGGGCCGTTTTCCAGGCGCATCTCGCTGCCGATAATCAGCGGCAACCCGACTTCCTTGGCCGCCTGCCAGGCACGGACGATGCCCGACAAGGTGCATTCATCGGTGATGGCCAGCGCCTCGTAACCCTGCTGCCTGGCCCGTTCAAACAGCTCGCGGGCACTGGAGGCGCCCCGCTGGAAACTGAAGTTGGACAGGCAGTGCAGCTCCGCGTACTTCATGCAAACCAGCCTTGCAGCCACAGCGTGCCGCTTTCGCCCACGGTGCGGTAAGCCCAGCCCTGCTGGCCGGCGCGGGTGCGCACCAGGTAGTAATCGCGGCGCACATCGGCACCATCCCACCAGCCGGACTCGATGCGTTCCGGGCCCATCAGGATGTGTAGACCTTGCTCGGCCAGAGGCGTCGGTTCATGCAGCAACCAGCCCGGGCGTTGCACGTTATTTGAGGGGGTGCACGGGCGAGTGTCAGCACCGGCTTGCCAGGCGCATTCGGGGCGGTGGTCGGCGTGAAAGCGCAGGCCTTGCACCGCTTCGTCCCCCAGCCGCGCCCGCAGGCGTTCGCGCAGTTGTTCCCACGGCAGGGTTTGTTGCGGGCGCTCGTCGAACAGGTCCTGGCGCTGGGGCACAAACACCGGCAGGTCCTCGGCCACCAGGCGAAAGCCGCGCACCGGCGAGGTGACTTGCACTTGCTCCAGGCGGCCACGGGCCAGTTCGAACAGCATCGCCGCGTCACGCTCGGCGCTGAGCAGGCCGACCTTGATCACGCTGTCGGGCTCGGCCGCGTGTTCCAGGTGCAGGTCAAAACGCTGCACGCCACTGTCGCGACCACACAGGAACGCCGACAGATCGCCAGTCAAACGGCGCAAGGGAAACAGCAAGGCCTGGTGGGACAACACATCAAAATTCAGCTCGATGCGCACATCAAACCGGTCCGGCGGCTGGTAGAACGCCAGCGCCAGGGGCCGTTGGCCGCACAGTGCATCGAGGTGCTTGAGCAGCGCAGCGTCGAAGCGCCGGGC
The DNA here is from genome assembly GCF_013386835.1 of Pseudomonas sp. IPO3774. NCBI lineage: Bacteria > Pseudomonadati > Pseudomonadota > Gammaproteobacteria > Pseudomonadales > Pseudomonadaceae > Pseudomonas > Pseudomonas sp. IPO3774. Next base: position 22,990 of record NZ_JACAQY010000044.1, on the reverse strand, counting down.
CAGGGTATGCCGAGGCAACGCCTGCACCTGGGCCAGGGTGCACAAGCCCATGCGCGACAATGCGCTGGCGGCTTGCGGGTCGAGGCCGGCGCGGTCGATGGGGATCGGTGCCAGGGCGTGTTGCAGGTATTGCTCATCGGCCACGGCCAGGCCGTCGTAGACATTCGCCAATATCCGCGCCGCCGCCGGGTTCGGCGCGGCGACGATGCGGTGACGAAACCCCAGTTCGGTCAGCTCCTTGCGCAAGCGTGCTTCGAGCAACGGCCAGGGCCCGAACAGGCCCAGGCTCGACTCGATCTCGAACAGCAACGCCCGTGGGTAGAACACGCTGACCTGGGAGCTGAAACGGTAGGCCCAGGCCGCGAGAAACTGCTGCCAGTATTCGATCTGCGCCGGGTCGTATTCGGCGCAGGCGAACGCCTTGGTCAAGGCATGAGCCGCCGTCAGCGACTGGCCGGGGCGCAGGCCGAGTTTGCGCGCGGCGTCATTGACGGTTTGCAGCACCCGCCGCTGCGGCGTGCCGGCCAACAGGGCCAATGGCTGATCCGGTTCGGGGCGCAGACGCAGCACCCCGTCCAGCGCCAATTGCGGGAACACAATACACACCCAGCGCATGCCAACCTCAGTGCCCAAGCGCAATGGGCGCGGGATGGGCCAGGCCACCCCGGCACTTGAGCACCCGCACTTGCGCAGGGCTCGCCTCAACCGCCAGGCGCAACGCGGCCGGTGACGGGTTGATGGCCTCGTTCAAGGAGCGCCAGGCAAAGGCCAGGGTCTGGCCGGTTTCCGCCGCCACCTGCAAGCGGCGCAAGGCCCGGTCATCGGCCTTGCGCGGCCAGCACAGCACCGCGCCACAGCTGCCGGAACGCAGGCATTGCTCCACTGCCCACAAGGCATCGCGTTCATCGGCCTGGATCACTGACAGCTGGCGCACATCCACCCCGGCGTTTTGCCAGGCGTGGGGGTACGGCGTGTAGGGCGGCGCCACCAGCACGATGCGCTCACCGGCCGCCGCCAACCGTGCCAGGGTCGGCCACACCAGCTGCAACTCGCCCACGCCCTCCTTCGCCATCAGGATTTCGCTCAACGCCGCTTCCGGCCAGCCACCGCTGGGCAGCACCGCATCCAGGGCCGCAAGCCCGGTGGGATGGACGCTGGCCGGCGGCGCGGCGGGCCGGCCTTTCCAGACCCGGCCGCCATTGAACAGCGAGTCCAGTGCAACGACGGCGCCCATCAGCCTTGCCTCACCAGGCCGCAGAACACCCCTTCGATGGCCAGGTCCTGATCGGGCCGCACCACGATGGGTTGATAGGCGGGGTTGCGCGGCAGCAGGCGCACGCGCTCGCCCACGTGTTCGAAACGTTTGATGGTGACTTCACCGTCCAGGCGTGCCACCACGATCTGCCCGTTCAAGGCCTCGGCACTGCGGCGTACGCCCACCAGGTCGCCATCGAGGATGCCATCTTCGATCATCGAATCGCCCTGCACCCGCAGCAGGTAATCCGGGGTTTTCGCGAACATGCCCGGGTCGAGCAATAGACGGTTGTGCACTTCGGCATCGGCGCCAATGGGCAAACCGGCGGCCACCCGGCCGAGCACCGGAATATCCAGCAGCTCCGGCCGCGCCGGTTGATTGAGCAGGCGGATGCCGCGCGCCTGGTTGGGGTTGACCTCGATAAAGCCGCCCTCGGTCAGCGCCAGCACATGCTTGCGCGCCACGCTGCGGGAGGCAAAGCCGAACGCCTCGGCGATCTCGGCGAGGCTGGGGGACTGGCCTTGCTGCGCGATACGGTCGCGGATAAAGGTCAGGATGGCGGTACGGCGGGGCGTTAGATTCTTCATGGAGTACATTTGTACTCCTGTGGGAATTTTCTGGCAATATCCGTCAGTCGCTTCCCTGGCAACCGCCGGAAAAGTACCCGCCAAGTTGACGAACGGTCTTTCGAATGTTCAGATGCCGGCCTGTTTCAGGTGCCTCATGCCGCCGTGCATGGGGTGAAACGGGAAACCGGTGCCGCTCTTTTCGAGCCAGTCCGGTGCTGCCCCCGCAACGGTAGACGCGTGATTCCTTCGACACACCACTGTGGCCTGCGCGCCATGGGAAGGTGAAGGTGTCCATACGCGTGAGCCCGGAGACCGGCCTGGAATTCTGTTTGGCAAAATCCTGCGGTGGGCGGGCATGGGCCGGTATTGGCGTGTGCTCGGTGCCTACTCGTGCGTGCTTTTCGCGAAAGATACTTTTCCGAGAAGACTATGATTCGACCTTTCAAGACTCCTGTGCCCGGCCTGTTTTTCGGCTGCCTGTTCAGCCCCCTGCTGCTGGCCGACGACAACACCCTGGAACTCAAGCAACTCAACGTTTCCGCACCGTCGGTGGAGTCCACCACCGTGGCCGATATGGCCCAGTACGGCAGCAAGGTTGAGATCGTCACCCGCGAACAAATTGAACGCGCCGGCCCCGCCGCCGATGTGTCGCGCGTGATGCAGATGTTCATCCCCGGCCTGTACGTGGCCCCCAAGAACGGCCCGTTCGACTACGGCACCTATTCCCTGCTGGGTGGGCGCAACGACGACACGCTGATCCTGCTGGACGGCGTGCGCCTGAACAACCGCCTGTACGGCGGCCTGTACCTGGACACCCTGCCCGCCAACGCCATCGAGCGCATCGAAGTGCTCAAGGGTGGCCAGAGCCTGCTGTTCGGCACCCAGGCGGTGTCGGGGGTGATCAACATCGTTACCCGCAGCCCGCAAACCCGCGAGGCGTCCGGCGAGGTGAACCTGGGTGCAGACACCTTCGGCGGCACCACCGGCGATGCCCGGGTCGAGAAGATCTTCAACAACGGTTTCGGCGATCTTGGCTTGCTGGCCTACGTCAGCCGCAACGTCTCCGAGGGCTACCAGCCGTTTCGCAACCGCGACATGAAAAACGTCAGCGACAAGAAGCGCTCCTACGAAGTCACCACCTTCGGCACCAAGGCGATCCAGTCGTTTGGCGATGACACGCGCCTTGAGCTGTTTTACCAGTACGCCGACGCCAACCTCGATTTCGCCCGCCCGGTGGACAACCACAAGACCACCAACGACCGCGTACAACAAATCGCTACGGCGACCTTCGAGCAAACCCTCAACGAGCGCCTGAGCTACTTCGTCAAAGGGCATATCAACGATTGGGACACGCGCTATACCCGCATCAACAATATCGAAGGCGGCGGCACCCGGGCCATCAACCACAACGACTACTGGGGCTTCACCGACTGGGGCGTGCAGGCCGAAGGCAAGGCCGTGCTGCCCGGCGAGCACGTGCTGGTGTTCGGGTCCGACAACCAGTGGTTCAAGGGCCAGGACGATGTATTGATCATCGACGACAACAAGGCCCAGGCCCACGCGCTGTATACCCAGTTGCGGCCGAATATCGAAGCCCTGCCGAACTGGCACCCGAGCATCGGCGTACGCCACGAAGCCATGAGCGGCGGCGACAGCGCCACCGTCGGCATGCTCACTTCGCTCTACGACCTCAACGACAACTGGGCCCTGCGCGGCCAATACGGCACTGCCTACAAACTGCCGAATGCCGAGCAACTGTTCGTCAACGAAGACGATGAAAAAGGCAACCGCAACCTCAAGCCGGAGAAGAGCCGCAACGCCGAACTGGGCGTCGACTACAAGGGCAGCCTGCTGGCCCGGGACTTCAGCGCCAGCGTCACGCTGTTCAAACGCAAGATCACCGACCTGATCACCCTAGACGATATCCAGTGGGTCAACGGCCAGGGGCAGATCCAGATGCGTGGTTTCGAGGCCGACGCCAAGCTGCAGCTCAATGAACAATGGAGCGTGCAGGCCGACATGACCCGCAACCTCACCGAGTCCCGTGCGGGTGTCACCATCAACGATATCCCGGGCTTCTTCGCCCGCTCGCGGGTCGGCTATGAATCGGCGGACCGCCTGTGGGGCGCCGGCACCGCCGTGCGTTACATCGGCGATATCGTCAGCTCGAAAAAGGTCGAATACGGCAACTACACCGTGGTGGATGCCGACGCCTATCGCTACCTCGACAACGCCCACCAACACCGCGTGAGCCTGCTGGTAGAGAACCTGTTCGACCGCGACTACGTCACCAGCCGCGCCAGCAACGTCGACAACCTCGGGCGGCCGTTCACCTCCGAAGTACGCTACACGTATCGCTTCTGATGAGTACGCCCGTGGAAACTCATCCGGACTGGTCCCACGTGCCTGACCACGCCCGTCACGTGTTCCTGTGCACTGGCCCACGCTGTACGCAGCGTGGCGCGCTGCAACTGTGGAAAACCCTGCGCCGCCACCTGCTGCAACACGACTGCATCGAAAAGCCTGGCGGCGTGCTGCTGACACGCACCCACTGCCAGTTCCCGTGCAACCTGGGGCCAATCGTGACGGTGTACCCGGACACTTGCTGGTACGGCGTGCACAACAAAGACGATGTGCAACGGCTGGTGGAAGTGCATCTGGTGGGCGGCGAAGTCGTCGAGGATCTGCTGATCAAGGAGCGCCCATGAAGGCCTCGTGGTTGCTGTTGGGCGCCCTGCTCTGCCCATCGTTGGCCCTGGCGGACCGTTATCGCAACTGCAACCAGGACTGGACGGCCACCCACTCACCGCCCTCGCGCATCGTGGCCCTCAATCAGCATGCGGCCGACCTGTTATTGGCGCTGGATGTCGGTCCCGCATTGGTGGGCGTGGCGTATCTGGATGACAACGGTGTGGCCCACCGACACGGCGAGTATTTCGGCGTGCCGGTGATTGCGCCCAAGTACCCGTCCAGCGAAGTGCTCTATGCGCAGAAACCGGATCTGGTGGTCGGTGGATTCGCCACTGCCTTTGGCACTGGTGTCACCTCCCGCACAGGGTTGGCAGGCAACGGGGTTGGGTCGTACTTGCTGGAGTCGGCGTGCGACGGGCACTCGCTGGATTACTTCGGGCATATTCGCAACGACCTGTTTACCCTCGGCGCCCTGGTGCACAAACAGCAACGGGCGCGGGCGTTGAGCGATGCCATGGACGCCGACCTGGCCAGTGCCCAGGCGCTGGCTGGTGAGGGTAAACCGCTGTCGGTGTTTTACCTGGACAGTGAGGTCAACGGGTTGGACAGCGAGGGTCGGCGTGGTTTTGTCACCACGTTGGTGGCGGCTGCTGGTGCGCGCAATTTATTTGCCGGGATCAACCAATACCGCGTCACCGTGAGCAGCGAAACCCTGCTGATGAGTGACCCGGATGTGATTTTGCTGGCAGATGCTCTGTGGTCACCGGCCAGCCGCAAACGTCAGTTGCTGACCACTGACCCGGTGCTGTCGCGTTTGCGGGCGGTGCGGGAGAACCGGATGATCGATATTCCCTTTACCCATTTGGTGCCCACCGCGAATAGCGGCCGAATCGTGTTGGAGTTGGCGAGGCAATTCAAACAACTGGCTGAATAATTCACGAGCGAAGCGCCTGACCAATTTACTCAGTCCATGCCACCGACCAAAGTTGTGAAACGCTGTAGGTTTCCAATGCTGAGCGCTTCGTACTTTTAATCGCCTCCAGCTCCTGGCCTGACAGATCAGGGTGATAGAGCTCGCACTTGGTGGCCGAGATATCACTCATCCCGGCCTCAGTGACTACCGGCTCGACCGCGCCACCATCCCACCTGGGAAAGCCGAGACCCCAAGACGAAAAAAAGGGGCGATCAATGATCGCCCCAAATACAACGAGAGGTCCTTTTCTAAAACTACAAGCTGATCTGCTGGCGCTCCTCATCCGTCAACCGCGCCCGCGCCTGGTCACTCAACGGTCCGGCGCCGAGTACCTGCACCGGGCTGTTGGGGTTGTAGCCCGAAGTCTTCTGCCCGTCCTCCGGCTTGCGCTCCACTGGCTCGCTGCCAAAGCTCAACACTTCCACTGTGACAATCGACGCCCGGCCCTGTTTGGCCGCCGCCTGCTGGCTACGCGCGGCATCTTCCGCCGCCTGGGACGCCGCCGCACCGGCTGCGCTCGCCGAGGTCATGGCCCCGGTGTTTACCGCCGCCGACACCGGCACCCCGGACGACTTGCCCTGGGTCTGGATGTTGGCGGCATTAACGACGCGCAACGCGGCAATGTTGATGTTGCCCGAGACCCGAATCCCCGCTTCACCCGCATCGATGGTGCCCAGCGGGGCGATCAGGTCGATGTCTCCGGCCGGCACTTCGGGAATCGGGTTCAAGGTGGCAATCCCCGCCCCGGTGCTCGGCACCGCCGGCGACAGGGTCACGTTGCCCCAGTTGTCGTAGACACGCTTGGGCGGCGTGTACACCACGGTGGTCTTGGATCCGCGACCGGCGTTGATGTCGCCCTCGCCGGACCAGCCCATGATCGAGCCGCCGAAGGTGGTCATGATGCGGCTCTGGCCCAGCAGGATGCTGCCCATGGAATACAGCTGGATATCGCCGGCGCCCTGGGTGATCACACCGGCGGTGGACGGCGGTGCCGCGCCTTCGATGCCGAAGGTCTGCCCACCGCCCGGGGTGAGCATCTGGATCGAGCCGCCGAAATTGGTGTGTACACCGGAGCCGCCGAACAACGTGATATCGCCCTTGTAGGTGATCGGGTTGCCGGCCACGTCCTTGTCCGGGAACAGCGCGGCAATCGCCGCACGCCCCCGTACATAGCTGCCCTGGCGCACACCGCCCACCGCGTTGTACTCACGGCCGGCGGCCTTGAGTTCGGCGAAGTACACATCACGGGCGAACACCCGTTGCTGTTCAGCGGGCAGTGCGGCGTAAACCGCGCGGGCCTGCTCGCGGGTGCCGACGAAACCGAAGCGCTCGGCGAGCCAGGTGACCAGTTCGTTCTCATAGGTCTTGGCGACCTTGCCGCCCTGGATCGACAGGGCCTCGCCTGGCTGGACGAGGTTGGCCGGGTCCAGGTAGGCCTCGACAAAGCGCCGGTAATCCGGGCCGTTGGGGCCGACGCCAGCTTGCATGACGATGCCTGCGCCAGGGCGGTTGTCGCCCGCGACCACCGGGCCCAGGCTGGTGATGCTGACTTCGCCGCCCTTCGCCGGGTCACGCCCGGACATCAGGATATTGCCGCCCGCCGTCACTTCCAGCAGGCCAGGACCGGCAACCTGGAAGTTGCTGTACAGAATGTCGCGCCCGGCGGAGACGATGGAGATGTCAGTGGGGTTGTTGTGGATGAACAGGTTGCCGGTCGACTGCTCGCTGACCGCACCAGGGGCCGTATTAAAACGGCTGCCACTGCTGACAATGTCTCGCCCCGCCATCATCCAAACTGGCCCGTTGCCCTCGTACCAGGTCTGCCCCGAATGCAAAAACGTGGGGGAAGAATTGAACGTCAGGGTCCGGCCGCTGCTGACCCCCACCAGATCGCCGGTCAAGGCATAGAACCGCGCCGGTTCCGTTGGCGCGTAAGCGGCTGCCGACGCCGTGGCGGAGCCAAAGGCAAACAAAGGCCGCGGAATGGAACCCGGCGAGCTACCGTTTTCCGACAGATTGTTGCCATCGACAACCACCTGACCATCAATGGTCCCGACGAACGCCGGCCGCCAAGGAGTGGCCATGATGCTGGGGTCGGCCCCGGAAGGCGTGACAAACATACCGCCCGCATAAATCGAGTCATGGGCCAGGAATTGCAACTGGCTGCTGGCACCGGGGGCGAGCACCAAGGCATTTATCGGACTCGTATCGGCTTGGGACCCCAGGACGGCGTTACCGTAATAAATACTGCCGCCAGCCGCCGTCGCTCGAACGATCGATGGGTAGACAGTTGCCAGGTCGGACGCTGCGGCGGAGACAGATGGCGTCAAGTTGCCCCCCGCTGAAAACAGGTCGATTGCCGTGTGCCCGGTCCATAACGAGAACCAACTTTCGCCGGTCCCACTCGTCCTGCCACGGGTAAACGATGAGTTGTTCAGCAGGACGACACGGCCCGGGTCAATCACTTGCTGCAGCACCAGGTCACCCAATGTGGTCAGGTTGAATGTGGCATCCCCCGGCACCAGGGTGATGCCCCCCACTGCCCGGCCACGGGTCGCCTGGAACGGATCGAATGCGCGGGTTTCGCCCGGGCTCTGCTCAGAGCTGTTGCTGCCGTAGGTCAGGTCGATCCGGCCCGTGGTCGCACTTTGCAGTTGGACATTGCCCCGGATATTCACCAACTGGCCGTTCTGATCGTTTACATCAACCACGCTGCCAGGGTTCAGGGCGCCACCGATACGCACCCGTAAATCACCACCGCCCGTCAACTGCAGGCTGCCATCACCGGCAACCCGCCCGGTACTGCCGACCGCCAGCACCAGCCCCTGGCTGCGCGGGTTGGCAGAGGCCGACATTGGGTTGCCGTCCATGCGCCGAAGCACACCGGCATCTCCGCCTACCTGTACATCCACGTCACCGCCGCCGAGGGTGCCGAAACCGGTAAACCCGACGAACGCATCAGCCTTGGAGGCGTTGGCGGTATAGCTACCGAAATTGATCCACCAGGCCGTCGGCTGCGCCTGCCCGCCGGTGTTCACCGTGCCGCTGCCCTGGCGCCACAGCCAGTTGGCCACATCGGCGGAGTCGATGCCGTTATCCAGGGGGTTGGGCCGACTTGGGTTGAAGACGCCTCCCAGGATATTCCCCGTCAGGTTGCCCCCCACGTTCACGCTCAAATTCCCCCCTGCCTCCGGGTACCAGGCACGGTACAGGCTGTCAGATGAGCCGTTGACGAACTGTTCAAAATAACTGTTGGTATCGTTCAGCACCGTCTTCGCGCTGTTCAGCGCCTTGGGCTGGTTGTAGGGGTCACTGGCACCGGTTGCAGTGGACGATGTACCGGCGGTGTAGACCCCGTACAGGGAGTCCATGCTCAAGTCGCCGGCGCTGAGTAGTTCGAGGTCGCCCGTACCGGTGCGAATCACACTGAAACGGCTGCTGGAGGGGGTCGCCGCATACTCTTTGCCGCTTTGGGCCTGGCAGTAGGCGGGCGAGCTTGCACAGAACTCATCGATGGACGGGATACCGAACTGGTCCAGGATGCTTTGCTCGATCGGCGTTCCGACGGTGACGATAATCCCGTTGTCCGCCAGGTCCTTGGCGCCGAATTCGGTCCAGACATAGCCAACTTTCACGGCGCAGTACGCCGGATTGCCCCCACAGAAATCATCAATCGAACCCAGCCCGAAATCATCGAGGATCTTTTGGTCGATCGGGTCGCCTTCCTTGACCACCACCCCATTGGCCGCAAAGTCCTCCACCGCGAAGGCGGTCCAGGTCAACTTGCCCTTGGCGGGCATCTCCTTGGCAAACATGCCGTAGTGGCTGTCAGCCAAACGCAGGTCGCCGCTGCGCGGATGGGCTTGCAGGATGCGGCTGTCGGCCGCCTCGGTGTCAGCACCTGCAACCAACCGCAGCGACCAGGATTGCGAACCTTCTGCCAGCATCGGCGAGAGGGCCCACAGCTTGCCCTGGCGCCCCGCCACTTCCGGGCGCAACGCCACCGACTCAGCCCCGCCCGGCAACTTGACGTTGGTGCCGGAAGGAATCAACGCGCCGCGCGGCAGCGGTATGTCGCCATTGAGGGTCACGTAGTTTTGCGTCGGGTTAAGCGCCTCGTAGTTCGTCGGCAACGGCACCCCTTTGGGCCAGGTCAGCGCCCCGAGCCGGGTGTCCTGGGTCAGCAGGCTGCCGGCGTCCAGCTGTGAGCCGGCCGCCAGGGTGTGTGCCTGGCTCAATAACGTGCCTGCGGCAAACAGCACATTGCCCGCGCTGTCGAACACCGCTGCGGCCAGTACCGTACCGGCAGGCAGCGTCAGGTCCTGGTTCAGCGTCGCCCGGGTCGGCAAGCGCGTACCGGCGGCCACGCCCACGGCCTTGATCGGCAGGTCGTAGTTGAGCACGGTGCCCGCCGGGAAGGTCGTGCCGTCCGCCAGGGTGATGCCGTTACCCGGCACGATGATCGTGCCCCCGGTAAAGTCGATGCCCGGCAACAACACCCAGCCCTTGTCATCGACGGTCTGCAGTGGCGGCGCAAAACCGTCGTTGATGCTGCCGTAAATGTTCAGGTCGCCACCGGCGCGCAGGGTCAGGCTGCCCGACTCACCGGAGCCATACACCGAGGTTTTCTGGCTGTTGGGGTTGAGGCTGGCGTAACGGTAGCCGGACAGGTCCAGATCGCCCTGCACCACCAGGTCACCGTCCGCGGTCTTGCTGACGATTTCCACGCCCGGGCGCAGGTGGAAGGCATCGGCGTAGGTTGCATTGTTAAGCCCGGCGAGTTTGTTTTGCAGCAGGTTCTGGTTGAGCAATGCACCGTTGATAAAGGCCGTGCTCAGCACATGCTTGCCATCCAGGTAGGCCTGGTCGATCTGTTGGTAAGGCCGCCCGCTGGCCGTCGGATCGGTGACCAGTGGCGCATCGTCGTAACTGATCATGCCGTTGAGGGTGATCGAGCGCGCGCCCTGGATCGTCAGGGGGCCATGGGCATCGATGTTGATGTCGTTACTGGTGCCATCGACGTTGATCAGCCGTGGTGCATTCAGTTCCAGGGTGCCGCGGTTGCGCCCGTCATTGCCCTGGACCGCCTCGGTGCCGTGGCGCAGGTCGACGCGTGCGCCATCGGCCAGAGTCAGTTGACCGGTGCCGGAGCCGAGCACCACCATGGCCCGGTTGGGCGAGTCGATGATCTTGCCGTAGCTGTCCACCCGCAGCTTGCTGCCATGGGCGTCGAGTACCGCGCCGCCGTCCAGCGTCAGGCCGTGCTTGCCGGCCAGGTTGATGCTGCCGACGCGCTCGCCACTGGCGTCCACCAGGCCGGTGACCCGCAGGCCGCCGTTGTCCACGGAGACGTTGACGGTGCCGGCCTTGAGGCCATTGCCGATGGTCAAGTCGCCCTGCTTGAGTTGGAAGCTGCGTGTGCCGAACACCTGGCCTTGATTCAGGCGCTGGTTGAGGTCGGCGAACTGCTGGTCCAGTGAACCGCTGCTGCCCAGGCGCTGGGCCTGGATTTCCACGGTACCGGCCTCATAAGGCATCGTGGTCCCGCCCGCATCGTAATAGCCACTGCTGCCGGCGAGGATCGTGCCTTGCAGGTCGACGATACCGCCCGCCGCGTCCACCGCAACCGCCCGCAGTTTGCCGGCCTGGTTGTTTTTGGCCGAGAGGTCGATGGTCGAGCCGGCAGCCTGCAGTATGTTGCCGCTGCGGCTGTCCAGCAGCACCGTGCCGCCCGCGCCGTACTGGGTCACATCGTTGAACACAGTGGCGCGACCGGCCACGTCGATCAACGCCGCATCCGTCAGCACCACATCACCCCGGGCGCCCAGGCTGACTTTGCCGCTGGGCAGCACTACCGCCGTGGCCAGGCGAATGCTGTCGCCTTGCAGGGACAGTTCGGCGCCCTGGCCGTCGGCCTTGCCACGCGACCCCGCGGACGCTGCAATATCAATCGCCCCTCCTGCGGTGATGCGGTTCACCGAACCGGCTTCGCCGGTCATCAGTGGGGTGAGGATATTCAGGTCGCCGCCGCTGTACTGGAAGCCCTTCACCGGGTCATAGGCGCCCTGGCTCTGATACACCGAGAGGCTGCCCTTGTGGTTGGCGGTAATGCGCTCGCTGGCATTGAGGTTCACGCTGGCAAAGCCCAAAGCCAGGCGATCGAAACTGCTCACGGTGTTGGTCTGGGCAAAGGCGCCGTAGCCGAACTCAATACGCTCGGCGTTGATATCCAGGCGCCCGCTGCCAGTGCCCGCCCCGCCGGCGATCACCGAGCCCGGTGGGGTGGTCGCGCCCTGCCAGATCAGGTTGGCGGTATGAATGTTGGCCACGTCGCCAGCGCCACCGGCACCGTAGATCGCCGGAGTGGAGAGCATCAGGTTGCTCAGCCGCGACTTACCCGTCAGTGGGTCATAGGTGTCCAGGGAGGTACTGCCGTAGAAGTTGAAACTGTCCCGCGCCGAGAGCTGCAGGGTTTCCAGGGCCGGCGCACCGAACTGTGAATCACCTTTGAGCAGGCGATCAAGAAGCGCCTGGGTGAGTGTCAGGCCGGCCGGCAACTGATTGGCCGCAGCGGCCGCGGCCAGGGCTTGGGCGCTGCCGAGGTTAATGGTGTTGACCCCCAGGTTGAGGTGACGGGTGCCGTAGCGCACCTGGTCGCCCAACTGGAAGGTATTGTTGGTCAACGCCACGATGCTGCCTTCGGAGTACAGCCCGGTTTGCCCGCTGCACAGGCCCGTGTCACACACACCGATGCTGATCCCGCCGCTGGGCACCGTCGTATTGAATGCAATGACATTGAGCAAGCCGTTGGACGCCGCCAGCATATTGGTGACTTTGTAGATAAAACCGTCACGAGCGTCGTAGCTGGCTTTGCCACGGCCGATGGTGTTGATGGATGCGCCCTGCTCCAGGACGATCGCGTTGGTGTCACTCAACAAAAAGACTTCCGGCGCTGCGAGCGTCACACCTTCCCGAAGCGTGACGGTGCTGTTGGCCCGACTCGTACCGCCAGCCAGGACGATGTAATTCCCGGACTGGCCATACGTAACTGCCGTCATCCCCCCCACCATCAAACGCGAGGCTCCCAAGGCGTTGAGGCTGTCATCGTTGAAGGTAATGCCGGAAAAACCGCTGGTTGCGGAACTGCCCGCCGCGACGACTTCAATACCCAGTTTGCTTGGATCAATCACCGCCACCGCGCCGCCATAGCCACCCGCCGCGGCCTCAAAACGGCCTATGCCCTGGAACGAAAACGCATCAGCGCCGCCCCCTGGCCGCAAGGCCAGTTTCAGGGTCTTGGCGTCGACGGCGAGCATCGGGCGTGGCACACCCTGTTTCGCGGCGTCGGCCATGGCGAACTGGGCGTAGCTGGTTTCGTTGTATTGGGAATAGCGACGCAAGGTATCGGCCGAGGTCAGAATCAACTGGCTGGCAACGCTGCTGCCGATCCCGGTGTTGGCGATGGACAAGCGCCCGGCGGTGGACCAGGAGCCATTGCGCATCCGCTGGGTGGCGGCATCACTGCCGAGCCCGGCCAGGCCGTTGATCTCGACGCGGAAAGCGCCGGGCATCAAGGCGTAGGTGGACGGCATCAGGGTATAAGTACCCGCCGGCAGCCCCGGCACTCCGGCGCCGATGGTGACCTGCTGGCCCACCAACGGATCGACTGCGCCTTTCTCCGGTGCCACCGGCGCCGCGCCAGGCTGCACCCCGGGCACGATGGCGTAAATCGGGTTGGTGCCCAGGCCCGGCAACACAAAACCGCCATTGGCACCAAACTGCACCAGTGGGCTGTAGCGCGCATCCGTAGAGCCTCCGCGCCCGGAAACGAAACCGGCCCCCAGCAATTCGCCGCCGCCCGACAGATCCAGGGTAGCCTCAGGCTGCACCTGCACCGACTGGCCGCCGAGAATCACCCCGACGCTGAGTTCCGCGTCCTGGTTGACCAGCCCGCCCTGGCCGACAAACGTCACGGTCTTGCCGTTGTACTTATAGACCTGCCCGTCCAGGGTGCCGCCATACGGCAGCACCAGGCCCCTGCCGCTCACCGACGTCACGCTGCCCGGCAGCAATTGCACCTGGCTGCTGCCCATGCTGCCGATATCGATCAACCCCAGGGGCGCCCGCACCACACCGCCCTGCCGCACCGTCGCGGCGCCCAGTTGCAGGCGCCCGAATGCCGAGTAAGGCACCGCGGCATCCGTGTTGCCGGTACGGCCAATGGTCAGGGTGCGCAGCGGGTCGAACGTGATGTTGAGGCTGTTGAATTCGCTCAGGTAGCCGGCAATGACCCGCGCACCGACCTCCGTGGCCGGATACAACTGCGCCGCCCGCAAGGTCATGTCGCCCTGGGTCAATAACTGGGTGCTGACCCTCAAGGCCACGCCGTCCGGGTTCGCACCCGCCAGGAAGCGCAGATCGCCCTGGCTGGTCAGGTTGACCTGATCAAAGCCGCGACGCTCAAGGCCGACCAGGCTGTCGTCGGCCTGGCGCAGTTTGCCCTTGCTGCCAAACAACACGCTGCCGCGCACATCGATCAAGCTGCCGCTGGCATTGAACTGCGCCTCGGTGGCGCGCAGCGAGGGTAACGGCAACACCGACACCGGGTTCACGTAGAACTCCCGGGCCGGCGAATCCATGCCGGACAGCAGCAGAGACGGTGCCGACAGATTCACCCGGGCATTGGCTGCCGCGCCCTCACTGAGGTTGAAGGCACCGCTGTACAGGCGCAGGCTCTGGCCCATGTTCAAGGACACATCGCCGTCGAAACTCAACAGGCCGTTGCTCATCAATGCCAGGTTGTCGAAGCCGCCCGCACTGACCTGGTCGACGCCCAGGCGAGCGTGGCCGTATTCCAGGCTGTCGGCCGCGTCGGCGGCGGTGCCGGCGAGCGGGTGGGCCTGATGGGTCTGGCCGAGCACCAGTTCACGCACCTTCAGCACGCGATCCGTGACACTGCTCTTAGTGTAATACGGGCTGTCCAGCGCTACGTTCAGGCTGCCGCCCGCTGCGCCGGCACCGCCGGCCCGGGCCACCAGACTGCCGTCCAGGTACAAGCCATTGTTGGACGCCAGGCTGATGCTGCCGCCATTGCTGGCCACCCGGGTTGCGCCCTGCCCCGGCACATCCAACACCGCTTGCGTGCCCGACGCGTCCAGCCGGGCGCCCTCGCGTACCACCACAAACAGGTCGCTGGCAGTGACCGTGCCGGTGCTCAGGTTGATCTCGCCACCGATGCTGATCTTGCCGCCGTCACGGACCAACCCGTATTGGCTCCCGCGATTGTCCACGGCAGTCGCGGCCCGGGCGGCGACATCGATCAGTGCGTTTTCACCCAGCCAGATGGAGCGGCCGTGGCCAACCGCGTTGGCCGGCTCGAACGCGCGCGTGGTCAGGCCGTTCAGGTTGACGCTGCCACCCCAGGCATTGAGCGTGCCGTCGACCGTCAGTTGACCGATGCTGCGCAGGTTGATCGACTGGCCCGGGTCGACGCTGATCACCGCGCCCTTGCCGACCACCAGCGCGGTTGTCGGCAGTTGCTCGGCAGGCGACTCCAGGTGGCCGGCGGAAAGAGTCAGGCTGGCGCCACGGCGTTGGCCGAGTACGCCCTTGCTCGCGTCTTCCTGGTAAAGCGGCGGGGTCCAGCGCTCCATCACGCTGGCCGCAGCGCCGCCGCCCGGCGTCGTGGCGGCCTGCTCCGAGAGCCGGTAGGCCGGCACGTTCACATCCACCTGAGTACCATCGGCGACCAGCAATCCTTCGTTGCCGGTAATGTCATAGGCCGAAAAACCCTTGTTGAAAAAATCCCCGGCCAACTGCAAGGTCTTGGCATCCGGCGCCTGCGGGCTCTGGCCGATCTGCACCTTGTTGGCCTGCAAGGTCAGGGTGCCGCCTGCGCTGACGCCATAGCCGCGAATCTCGGCGCCCAGGTCCAAAGCCCCCAGTGCGCCCACGGTCACGTCGCCGCCCTTGCCGCCCCGGACTTTGCCATCCAGGCCGATGGTCGCCCCGGACGACGTTTCCACCAGGCTGCCCGCCGCGAGGTTCACGTCGCCGGAGCTGCGCAACGACACCTTGCCACCGTTGATATACGCCACCCCGTCAGTGGCCGAAGGGTCCAGCGCCAGATTATTCCAGCGCCCGGAACTGTCCAGCTTGACTCCGGCGGCCACATCGAGCCGGCCGATGCCCGGCAGAATCACATCGCCAACGACATTGGAGCGATTGAGGTCGACCTGATTCAGCAGGTTGCCCGCGTTGATGCTGCCGCCGTGGGCCGTGAGGTTGGCATTGACTGAAACCACGGGGCCGAACAGGGTGATGTCGCCGCCGTCAGCCACCTTGAGTGCGCCATTGACGTCAATCTGCTGCTTTGCGCCGACCTTGATCGCGCCCAATCGGTAGCCCTTGAGCTGGTCACTGTCGAGCACCAGTTTGCCCTGGCGTTCGGTCGGCAGCGCAGTGGCCAGGTCCAGGCCGTCGGCGATTTTTTGCGTGCTGCTCTCGATCAGCACCTGGTCGATGGTCGGGGTCAAGGCGTAGCGCAAGGTGCCGGTGGCCTTGTTGTACACCGGCGTGTACTGGCCAATGATCAACTGCGCCCGCTGGGCCATGGCCTGCTGTGACTGCTGATAACCATCAAGGTTGATATTCGGTGCCTGGGTCTGGCGATCGCCCTGGAATACATCGCTGATCAACTGGCCTTCCAGCACCGCGTTGGTGGTGCCCACCACCAGCTTGCCGGCGTCGCGGCCCACGGTGTAGCCCGCCTCGTAGCGGCTTTGCTGGGCCACCAGCGGGTTGTAGTAGAAATCGCTGCGGCCCCAGCGGACGCTGGTGTCTTCAAAGCCCTTGTAGATCCCCGCGTAGAGAATGTCCCCGGGGGCTTTCGACAGCTCATAGAGCTGGCCGTCAGGCCCCTTGAGCCAGGTCTGGCGGATGTAGCCGGCCTGCACATCGACGGTGCCGCCCGACAGATTGACCTGGGCCCCCTGCTGGGTCACCACGTCCTTGCCGGTGAACGTCACAGTGCCGCCCTGGGCCATCCACTCGCCGACCGAGTGGCCCTGGGTGCCCAGGTAACCGCCGACTTCCAGCAGCCCGCCGGCGGTGTACCAGCGGTCCGTCGCATAGCCGTTGGTGCCGGCCGGGACGAACACCAGGTCCCGCAGGTCGACCCACACGTCGTTGTTGATCAATTGCCCGCCGTCACGGTTGGCGGGCGCGTCGCGCTGTTCGTTGCCTTGCACGTTGATCTTGATGTTGTTGGCTTCCATCGCCACCTTGACGCCAATCGCGCCGGACACGTCGATCATCGCGCCATCACGCACCAGGCTGCGCTGGCCGGCACTGACCGCCACCTGGCCGCCGGTGGCCAGGGTGATCGAGCCTTTGCGCAAATCCACAGTGCCGCCGCTGACGATCTCGATCCGCGACTGGTCAGTGCGGTCGGCCACCGCGCTGAGGTTGTTGAACTGGCCGGTGATCAGGTTGGCAGGCAAGCCGTCGAGCTTGATCAGGCCGTTGTCCTTCTGGCTGTTGAGGGCGGTGCTGCCGCTGGCGTCCAGCAGGATCGCCGTGGTGCTGCCCTCGCCCAGGGTCACGCTGGCGCTGGTGTCGCTGGCGGCGTTGAGCAAGTGAATCGTGCCGCGGGTATCCACCGAGGTGCTGGCCAGGGCCACGCCGTTCTGCTGCACCTGGTGCCCGGTGAGGGTGATGTCGCCGGTCGACGCCATGATCAGGCCGCTGTTGCTGACCTTGCCCGACGTGCTGCCGGCCTTGAGGCTGGTGGCCACTTCATTGCCACGGGTGGTGGAGCGGTCGTTGCCGGTGGTGCCGACGCCCTTGCGGATATAAAAACTGTCGCCGGCGGCCAGGGTGGCCTGGCCCCTGGCGGTGATGATGCTGCCGGCGTTCTCGACCTCCGAGCCGAGCAGCAAGGCGTAGCCACCGGCGTCGGTAGAGGTGGCCGGGTTGTGAGTCTGGATCAACGCGCCGCGCTGCACCTCGACCTTGCCCGCCGCGTCGGTGAAAGTCGGCTGGGTGCCGTTGGCATCCACATAGATCCCGCGTTGGGTGAATTGGTCATCGGTGATGGTGGCGGCGGCCGCCACCAGGTTGCGCACATTGACCTGGCTGCTGCCGCTGAAGATCACCCCGTTGCGGTTCATGATCATCACTGTGCCAGGGGCGTTGATCTGGCCCTGGATTTCGCTGGGGCGCGCGTTGGGGTCGTTGACACGGTTGAGCACGGCCCAATTCGATTGCTGCTGGAAATCGACCGTGGTGTTGCGTCCGACGTTGAAGGTTTCCCAGTTGAGGATCGCCTTGTCGGCGGTCTGCTCGATGGTCACCGTGGTCTTGCCACCGGACTGGCTCTGGGTCGGGCCCTTGGCGTTGGTCCAGCCCTGGGTCAGGCTGTTGTCCACCTGCAAGCCGCCCTTGCCGAGGCCGTCGGGAATCGTCGAGACCTGGCCGAGCGCCGCTTGCCGGCCAGCGGCCTGGGCGGCCTGCTGGGCCGCAATCGCCGCGACACTGTTGTTGAGCGTGCTGATGGAACGTGACAACTGCTGGTTCGCCCGCGCCTGCTGATTCAACGACGGAATCCCCGGCACCTGCGCCCCGTTGAGGCGGGCCGCTGTCGCCGCCTGGGAGGCACCCTTGTCGGCAAACCAGCCGGAGCTGAACGCTGTCGCCGCGTGGGCGCTGCCTGCCACCATGAACAAGGCAATCGCCTGGGCCAGGGGTTTGAGGCGCAGGATCGTCTGGCCGCCAGGGCCTTGGGCATTCAGGTTGACCGGTGGTTTGCAGCGGACCATCAGGAAGCTTCCTTCTTTGTTATTGCCCATGGGGAACTGGCGACGTGCGTCACGTATGGGAGTTAGGCGGTTGGCGAGGGGCGGGACTGAACTTCTGTCATGGAAAGTTCATGTAAGGCTGATAGCCGAGCCGCAAACGCAAAAATCAGCAACGGCACAGGCCGTTGCTGATCGGGTGTTGCCGGTCGGTAAAAGCGTGGGTTACAGCGGACGACCGATGGCGTTGCAGACATCAGACTTGCCGATGCTCAGCGCGCTGGTTGCGGTAACGAAGTTGCTGGTGATCGCGGCTTTCCAGGCAGCTGGCAGTGGCACGAAGCGGTTGGCCTTGATCGCGTTGTCGTTGCTGTTCAAGGCGCTGGCACCGAAGTGACGGGTGAAGAACGCACGCACTTGCGAGGTCTGGGTGGCGTCGGCGTAGCACTGGCTGAAGATCAGGTTGGTGAAGCCCAGGATCGGATAACCGCTGCTTGGGTAAGGCACGACGCTTGGATCGTTGGCATCGGCGGCGGCAGCAAACACCGGTACCCAGGCGTTCTGGTTGGCGACGTTGGCAGCAGCCGGTACGGGCACAGCAGCGATGGCGGCGGAAACGTTATCAGGGGCTGGAGAAACACCGGCGACCTTGGCCACTTTGGTGGCGTCATCCAGGCCAGCCAAGGTAGGCGCGGCATAGTCCGGGCTCATGTAGGTGATGCGACCATCACCGGCGTTCAGCGCGGTCATCACGCCTTGGCTGGTCACGGCAGGCACGGCGCCTGGTGGCACGCCGAAGCTGTCCGCGAAGTTGGTGGTGACCACAAATTTCTTGGACTCATTGACGCACTTGGCCGCCAGGAAACGGGTGAACAGCTCGGTGGTGCCACTGGCTTCGTTACGGTAAACCACCACGATATTACCGGTGCGACCGGTAGCCGGGAGTTGGTTCCAGGTGGTGATGCGGCCCGAGAACACGCCGCACAGTTGATCAACGCTCAGGTCAACTGCGTTGGTACCGGCCTTGTTGAATGGAATGGCAACCGAAGTGGCGACCGAAGGCACTTGAATCAGCTTGCCCCAGGTCGCTTGTTTGGTGGAGGCGTAGGTGGACAGTTCAGTCGAGGTCAGCTTCGAGTCGCTGCCCGCCCAGTGAACGTTCTTGGTGCCGGTGCCGAACTGGCTGTAGTCGTTGTTCAGGAACGCCAGTTTGCCCTTGCCGCTGCCCACGCCGATGTACGGGGCGAAACCGGCGGTCAATACGCCGGAGGTCTGGTACAGCGGTTGTGGCAGGGTGGCGCCGCCGCCGTTGATGTCTGCCATGGCAGCCTGGGCCGAGCACAGTGCAGCGAGGGTCATGGATACCGCGAGAACGTTGCGCTTAAACATGAAGAAGCTCCTTTCGTCGTGTTTGTACGTTGGGGTAGATGACGCTATGGCTTCGGTCCCGGGCTGTGTTCCGGGGGGTACCCAGGGGTGAGGCCATGGGTATGAAATTTCGCAGCATCCGATGACAGCTAAAGGAAAAAACCTCGGGAGAAACGGCTTGATTTTTAAAAAGATTCTCGGGTGTTTTGGTCACACTTTTGAGCGGTTTGGGGGTGAGGTGACAGCGAGGTTTCAGCGCGGATTTCGAGGACCGGGCTGGAGGCGTTACGGGCCGTGTGGTGGGGTTGGGCAGATGACAGAATGAGGAACCCGAGGTTGGGACCCGCGTGTCGGGCGCGCGAAAATAGTCTTGAAGAAACGCGATTCAAATGTGGGAGCTGGCTTGCTCGCGAAAGCGGTGGATCAGGCGCGACATGTGTTGACTGACACACCGCTTTCGCGAGCAAGCCCGCTCCCACATTTTTGATCGTGTTTCGTCAGCAGTCAGGTCACCAGTTGGTTGATTTCGATAATGGGCAGTAGGACGGCCATGACGATGACCAGCACAACGGCCCCCATCACCACGATCATCAGTGGCTCAAGCAACGCCGTCATGCCCATCGCCCGACGCTCGATATCCCGCGACAGGGTTTGCGCCGCGCGCTCGAGCATTGGCGGCAGCGAGCCGGTTTTTTCGCCGCTGGCGATCAGGTGGATCAGCACGGGCGGAAAGACCTTTTCCACCGCCAGCGCAGGAGCCAGGTTGACGCCCTCGCGCACCTTGGCCGTCGCGTCGCTGACACACTGGCTCAGGCGGTCGTTGGACAAGGTCTGGCGCGCCGCTTCCAGGGCGCGCAACAACGGCACGCCCGCCCCGCCGAGAATCGCCAGGGTCGAGGCAAACCGCGCGGTGTTGAGGCCCAGTACAAAGCGCCCGATCAACGGCAGGCGCAACACCCGGCTGTGCCAGCTCAACCGCGCCACGGGGTTGCGCAGGTACAGGCGCCAGCTCCAGAAACCACCCACGATCCCGGCAAAACACAGCCAGCCCCAGGCGCGGATAAAGTCACTCGCATTGAGCATCGCCAACGTCAGGCCCGGCAGGTCCTGGCGGGCCTGGGAAAACGCACTGACCACCTGCGGCACCACGTAGCTGAGCAGGAAAATCACAATGCCGATGGACACCAGCCCCACCACGCCCGGGTAGATAAACGCCGTGAGGATCTTGCCCCGCAGGTTATTGCGTTCCTCGATGTAGTCGGCGAGGCGCTCCATGACCTGGGCCAGGTCGCCGGACTCCTCCCCCGCCGCGATCAGCGCCCGATAGATCGACGGAAAGTCCCGGGGCCGGGCGGCCAACGCATCGGCCAGGCGCATGCCGCTGCGCACATCGGCGCGCACCGCGCTCAAGGTCTGGGCGATGTGTTTTTTCTCGGCTTGCTCCACCGTGGCGCTCAACGCGGCCTCCAGTGGCAGGCTCGCACCGAGCAGGCTCGCCAGCTGGCGCGTGGCCCAGGCCAGGTCATTGTCCGAGAGTTTGGCGCTGAACCGGCCGCCACCGCCGGCACGCTCGTTGTTGTTCTCGACCTGCACCCGCAAGGCCGTCAGGCCACGGCTGCGCAGGTGGGCAAACGCGCCGCTCTGGCTGTCTGCCTCAAGGTGCCCGGACTCCAGCTTGCCGCTGGCGTCGGCGGCTTCGTAGCGGTATCGGTTCATCAGGCGTCCCGTGTTACGCGCAGGATTTCTTCGGGGGCGGTGGCGCCGCTGCGTACCCAGCGTTCGCCATCTTCACGCATGCTGAACATGCCGGCCCGGCGTGCGGCGGCTTTCAAGGCCTGCTCGCCGGCGCCCTGGTGGATCAGCCCGCGCAGCTCGTCGTCGATGCAGAACAATTCATGGATACCGGTACGCCCGCTGTAACCGATCTGGTTGCACTGCGCGCACCCGACAGGCCGCCAGGTGCCGGGCGCGGCCGGGTCTTCCTGCTTGCAGTGCGGGCACAGCCGACGCACCAGGCGCTGGGCCAATACGCCGAGCAGTGACGAGGCCAGCAGGAACGGTTCGACGCCCATGTCGATCAAGCGGTTGACCGCCGAGACGGCGTCGTTGGTGTGCAGGGTGGCGAGCACCAAGTGGCCCGTGAGCGAGGCCTGGACGGCAATTTGTGCGGTCTCCAGGTCGCGGATTTCGCCGATCATGATGATGTCCGGGTCCTGGCGCAGGATTGCCCGCAGGGCCAGGGCGAAGGTCATGTCGATCTTGGCGTTGACCTGGATCTGGCTGATGCCCGGCAGGTCGTATTCCACCGGGTCTTCGACGGTCAGGATATTGCTGGTGCTCGCATCCAACCGAGCCAGGGCGGCGTAGAGGCTGGTGGTCTTGCCGCTGCCGGTGGGGCCGGTGACCAGCACGATGCCGTGGGGTTGGCGGATCAGGGTGTCGAGTTTGGCCAGGACGGCGGGGTCCATGCCGAGGGTTTCCAGTTGCAGGCGGCCGGCTTGTTTGTCCAGCAGGCGCATCACTACGCGCTCGCCATGGCCGGTGGGCACGGTGGAGACGCGGATATCGATGGGGCGACCGGCCACGCGCAGGGCGATGCGGCCGTCCTGGGGCAGGCGTTTTTCGGCGATATCGAGTTGGGCCATGATCTTGATGCGTGAGACCAAGGCGCCGTGCAGGGCCTTGCGCGGGGACACCACGTCACGCAGCGTGCCGTCGACGCGGTAGCGCACCACGGAGTGGGTTTCGTAGGGTTCGATGTGGATGTCGCTGGCTTCGTCGCGGGCGGCCTGGGTGAGCAAGGCGTTGATCATGCGGATCACCGGGGCGCCGTCCTGGGTGTCGAGCAGGTCGGTGATTTCGGGGATGTCTTGCATGAGGCGGTCGAGGTCGACTTCGTTTTCGGCGGCGCCCACGACGGCGGCGGCGCTGCCGGTGTCGGCGTAGGCAGTGGCCAGGAGGCCGTCCAGTTCGTCGTCGCGCACCTGGATCAGGTGGGTTTGGCCGAA
This sequence comes from Pseudomonas sp. IPO3774, assembly GCF_013386835.1. Lineage (NCBI taxonomy): Bacteria > Pseudomonadati > Pseudomonadota > Gammaproteobacteria > Pseudomonadales > Pseudomonadaceae > Pseudomonas > Pseudomonas sp. IPO3774. The sequence goes on along the minus strand of NZ_JACAQY010000044.1, from coordinate 332 downwards.
CTGGCGGTAGACCTCGCTGATGGACCAGCCGGGGGTCGAGGGGCAGATGGTCAGCGTCGGGCCCTGGGTTCCCGGGTGAAGGAGGATGCGTTGGGATTTGGCCCAGGCGTAGGGCAGGAGGCTCATGCTTTTGGGCTTCGTTTGGTTGAGTACATATCCATTCCTTCGGTTACGGCTTGTATTGGTTCCGCTCTTACAGCGGCTCACTTTTGAAAAGCGCAAAAGTAAGCAAAACGCTCTTGCCCCACCACTCGGCACCTCGCCTAGGCTCGGTGTGCCCTCACTCCGGCTTTGGACCGTGGGCCGCCGCGATGGGCCATCCTTGGCCCAGC
>NZ_JACAQY010000043.1:0-40893 GCF_013386835.1 Pseudomonas sp. IPO3774 | reverse complement strand
CACTTGGTCCTTGAGACCGCCAAGGCGTTGAAGTCTTGACCAGCAAGTAGCACTTGCAGCTTAGCCGTTCAAGGCACACTATATTCATAACCGTGATGAGACACCGGCTGTACTTGATGACGCTTGGCTGCCTCGTTAAAATCACTCTGGACAGATGCTCGGGCTTACCTGTCTGATGCTTTGGCCAGGGATGGAATGACCATGATGTTCGCGACCTACGAGATGAACTTTGCCCGTGGAAGTCGCTGACAGCGTCTAATTCATGGCCGCGGGTCTGCATCGGCTATTGATAGACAGATTCTCAAGGTCGAGGAAGAGCTCGGCGTACCGCTATTCGAGCGGCTGCCTACCGGATTTAGTCTGACATCGGTGGGTGAATTGGTATGGGCCACTGCTTGGCAGAGATGAGGGAGTGCATGGCGCTCTTGAGCGAGCGTCAGAATGTGAACTCATAATTGTGGGGGCCTACAAATTGATTCGCCGGAAGAATCGATGCTGATGTCGGGTTGCTGGTCCCCGGAGGAGAACCGTACTTGCGGGGCCCAGAGTTGAATGCAGTGCTCCTAAATATAGTAGCGGCAACAAGCAATTTTCCTATTTACGTCAACGGGCAAATGATTTCTACTGATTGTATACGCTGATATACATCACATCACTAGATTTTTTTGGTTTTCAAGATTTAGGTGCTATAGGCTATCCTTTAATAAGGTATGTCATCAGAAAATTCTGCTGGCAGTGGTGATTTTATAATTTCGTAAACCACCATTCGAGAAGCATTGTTTTTCAAGTTGTCGTAATAAATATATTCTATTTTAATGTCCGGGGACGTGGTGCTTTCTGGGTTGACAGAAGGAGAGTTGGTTGAGTTCTCTATAAGTTGCTCAATTTTTTCCTTTAGGTCTTCTTTTTCTAGAGTTTTTGCCATGTGGAGTGTGATCATTCTGGCGTAGAGTTGAAAACCAGGCCAGAAGTTATGGTAATGATTAAAATTTATTGTAATGGCGGTGTTTTTTTCATCGTCTGAAATGTAATTCCATACCAAATTGAATTTTTCTTCTGTTGATTCTGCGACAATCAATTTTCTTGCAAGGTTTTCGGGGACGCAGGGGAATCGCATTAGGGCTTTAACTGATTCTTCTGGGTTTGTCCAAGTGCTACCAGATCGGGCTTCGTGCTCGACCTTTGCTACTGCATCAAGTATCCATCCAATGCATTGAAATCGACAAATCCTCACAATTCTGAATTCATTGCTTAGGTACTCAAAGTCAAGCCCGACGGCCGACTCTAGCTCGTTGCTACTTACACTTATAGAATAAGCCATAATGTTTTCTTGATGCCTGTGTATGAGAAGTGGTTTTATTTGCCAGCTATATTTTCCATATGCTCGGCGGGCAGTCAATAGTGTATTTTGTAGAATGTCTGTCAATTGTGTTTTTTCAGTGGGCAAGCACTGAAAAATGACTGTAAATTCAGGGTATTTTCAATGAGTGAATTTTTACGAATTTCTTCAGGCACCCGCTTTTTTTGCCGATTTTTGAGTCAGAATTGCTTGTGAGTTGATTACTTTTAAACGTCTGGAACCGGGATGGTGATAGCAAAATAGTAACAGTTGCAAAATGATACCAGCGGAAATTAGCTTTTTTCTACAAGTGTGGTAAATCGATACGGAAATGGGTTTTGAAAGTCTGGTGAATTAAATCTGTCCGGATCGGTGCCTGATACACAAAGTTTGCAGAACATATCAATCGATATAGAGTGAGGGATCGAAACAGCAAGAAACTACCCAATGAAAAGCTTATTGGGTTACCGGTGAAATAACACGGAAAATTGTGCCCTGCTCCAGTGTCAATTCGACCTCTATCGTTTCACAATGGCCCTCGACAATCTGAGCGGCTATGAATAGTCCCGGACCCCAACCAGAGGTACCGCGCCTGGGTCGTGATGCAGCTTTTCTTGGACTTGGACTCCAGCAGTGCTCGGAGCGCGTCTTTGTCGGGTCGGTTAAGCAATTTGAAATCCCTATTCGGAAGCCAGGCACTCGCTATTCGATTGGTACATTGAGCAGTTAGGGATGGTCTGAAGTAACCGCCAATTTTTCGGCGATTGAGCCATTGGCGCTTTCAAAAAACGACAGCCGTAAAAAGTCGGTCAAATCTGCCGACTACTTTATGTGTTTTGCTGCTGCGAGCGCCTCGTAGCAGCCATTTCCCCCATTACGGACGCACCTCTCCCACGCCGCAGAGCAAATGTCGATGCATCATCCATAGGTGCGACAAGGCGAACAGCGTCACCATTTGAGCAGTGTTCTTCACCAAGCCCCGGAAACGAACTTTGGTATAATCAAACTGGCGCTTGATCACCCGAAATGAATGCTCAACCTTGGTGCGAAGCTGAGCCTTGGCTTTTTCGATCTTGCGTGTCGCGTTGTACAATACGCTGCGTTTGCGATGTTTTTTGTAGGTGCTACGCCGGGTTGCAACCTGCCAGATGACTTTGCGTCCCGCATGTTCTTCACACTTCTCGACGCCGGTATAGCCCGCATCAGCGCAGACCACGTTCTCGGTGCCGTGTAGCAGTTTTTCGACTTGGATTACATCCGCGACGTTGGCCGCAGTGACCACCACGCAGTGCACCAGCCCTGATTCATCGTCGACCCCAATGTGCGCTTTGGCACCGAAGTTATACTGGTTGCCCTTTTTTGTCTGGTGCATTTGCGGGTCACGCTTGCCATCCTTGTTTTTGGTCGAACTGGGCGCATGAATCAGCGTGGCATCGACAATGGTGCCTTGTCGCAGTGACAAGCCACGGTCGCCCAGATAGCCATTGATCACACCGAGAATACCAGTGGCCAACTCGTGTTTTTCCAGCAGGGGACGGAAGTTGAGGATGGTGATTCCATCCGGAATTCGCTTCAGGTTTACACAGGAATACTGGCGCAAGATCGTCGTTTCGTACAGGGCCTCTTCCATCACTGGATCGCTATAACCGAACCAGTTCTGCATGAGGTGAACCCGCAGCATCGCCATCAACGGATAGGCAGGACGGCCACCTTCGCTCTTCGAGTAATGGGGTTCGATCAAGGCAATCAAACCCTTCCAGGGTACGACTCAATCCATCTCGATCAGGAACAGTTCTTTGCGGGTCTGCTTGCGCTTGCCGGCGTACTCGGCATCGGCGAAGGTCATTTGCTTTATCATCGAAAAGCTCGGCGATTGGTATCCTGGGATTTTGCCAAAGGGGATGCGGACAAAAACTTGGACTGTTATGCCGCGAAGCCCAGGCTTTCACGATACTCAATGGGACTGAGCGCGCCGAGGGAAATCTTTATACTTTTTTCGTTGTACCAGCGAATGTATGAATCCAAAGCCTGAATGAACTGCTCGATGCTCGTTGACTGCCAGTTGCGAGGATAGAACAGTTCCGTTTTCAGTCGACCGAAGAAACCTTCACAAGCCGCGTTGTCAGGTGAGCAGCCTTTGCGCGACATCGAACGAATCAGCTTCGCATCAGCGATGCGCGATAACCAGCCGGGCCAGCGGTAGTGAGCGCCACGATCGGAGTGAACAACAGGCCGTTTATCGTTGCTGGCCACCGTTTCGACAGCGGCATCCAGCATCGTGTTCACAAGCTCGGCGTCGGGACGCGTGCCGATCGACCAACTGATTACCTTCCCATCGAAGCAGTCGATCATGGGGGGCAGGTACACCTTGCCGGCTGGGATCTGGAACTCCGAGATGTCGGTCAGCCATTTCTCATTCGGAGCTAGGGCCGTGAAGTCGCGGTTGAGCAGGTTTTCCGGCGCCGGACTGATCTCCCCGAGGTAGGAACCGTATCGACGCCGTTTCGGCTTAGCGACGACTAGGTACTCCTGCTTCATCAAGCGCTGCACCACCTTCTCTGAAAGGCGCACACGCTGCCTGCTCAACGAAGCTCGCATCTGACGGTAACCATAGCAACGATGATTGCGCTCGAATATGTCCGCCATGGCGCGACGCACTTCGATGTACTTTTCCGCGACCTGCATTCGGGCTCGATGATAGAAATAGGAGCTTCGGGCCAAGCCCAGCGCGTCAAGCAACTCTAGCAAGGAGTACCTCGGCCTTAGGGCATCAGCCAGCAATGTCTTCTCCCGATTGGTCAGGACTCGCCGGTTGATGCCCGTCTCTTTTTTTATGAGTTCATTCGCCCTGATCAACAGGTCATGTTCAAGCTGCAAACGGCGAACATCGAGCTGGAGAGATTCGAGTTGTCGCTGCAACTCCTCTCGTTCCGGTGACGATGAGGGTTCAAGCCGACACTTCATGGATGGGGATACCTCTGGGCCGAGTAGCTGGTTTTTCCAGTTGTACAAGGTAGGCCTGCACACGCCCAGCTTTTGAGCCAGGGCTTTTGCACTTTCTTTTCGCGTGCACAGTGCGATGACCGCTGCCTGCTTCACCGCAGGTGGCCGCGCTAATCCGTCTGATCGACTGACAATACGCGTGTGCAACTCGGGGTGCATTTCGTAAATCCAGGCACGCAACGAATTTCGCGCGGGGTAGCCCAACGCCTTGATAGTAGCGGCGATGTTGCGACCGTATTCGAGATAGTGCCCGACAGCCTTTTCCCTTTGGGCCAGTGAGTACTTCGACTTCGAGTTCTCGTAGCCGCGTGGCAGGTCGAGGCATCGCTCATACTCTGCGTGCCAACTCTTCAAAGAGTTCTTCGTCGGGTAGCCCAACTTACGAATAGTTGCCCCGGTTCGCTTGCCTCGCTTGATGTAGAGCTTGACCGCTCGGATACGGTCTTCGTATGAATACATGAACTACCTCCAGGTAGTCCAAGATTTCAGCCGCATCCCCAGGTGTTCAACTGCTTCTGCTCACTTTTTGAGCAGGAGAACACAGTGTGATCGGCATGGAAATGTTGGGAAAAATCCGGCGGATGTACTTCCGCGACAAGCTCTCGCTGCATCAGATAGCCAAGCGTATCGGGCTGTCGAGAAACACCATCCGAAAATGGGTCAGAGCGCCCGAAGCCACTCAGCCGGCGTACGAACGGTGCGCAACCTTCAATAAACTCAGCCCTTTCCAAGAGACACTGCAACAGGCCCGATTCGTTCCGGCCAAAACACAACCGCAGGAGCGCCAAAGCGCTTTTCGAGCAGATCAAGGCCGAGGGTTACGACGGCGGCTACAGCCAGCTCACGGCGTTTGTACGCTCTTGGCTAGGTGAGCAAGGGAAGTCTTTACGCGCTTTTGTACCGCTGACTTTTGCGCTCGGCGAGGCGTTTCAATTTGACTTGAGCGAAGAGAGTCTGCTGATCGGTGGCCTGTTTCGACGTATCCAGGTCTCCCACATGAAGCTGTGCGCCAGTCGCGCATTCTGGTTGGTTGCGTACCCCAGCCAAGGCCACCAGATGCTGTTTGATGCCCATACCCGTTCGTTTGGAGCGTTGGGTGGCTTGCCACGTCGCGTCATCTACGACAACATGAAACCGGCTGTCAACAAAGGCAAAGGCCGCACGGTCAACGCCCGGTTTTCCGAGATGCGCGCGTACTATCTGTTCGATCCGGACTTCTGCAACGTGTCCTCTGGCTGGGAAAAGGGTATCGTCGAAAAGAGCGTTCAGTACAGCCGGAGGCGAATCTAGCTTGATGCTCAAAACTGCATGTTTCAAACCTTCGAGGAACTGAATGTCTGGCTCGGCCAACGTTGCCGGTCGCTCTGGAGCGAACTGGTGCATCCGCAGTACAACGGGCTGACGGTGGCCGAGGTACTGGAGCTGGAGCAGGTCGAAATGATACCAGTGCCAACGGCATTAGATGGCTACGTCGAGCGCACCGTGCGGGTCTCCAGCACCTGCCTGATCAGCGTGGCGCGAAATCGCTATTCAGTGCCATGTGAGCGAGTCGGCCAGTGGGTCAGTAGCCGTCTATATCCTTCACGAATCGTGGTCATCGCCGACGAAACGGTGATCGCCAGCCACGAGCGCCTCTTTGATTGAGATCAGGTCAGCTTTGACTGGCAGCATTACATCCCGCTTTTCGAGCGCAAGCCTGGTGCACTGCGCAATGGCGCCCCATTTGCTGAACTGCCAAAGCCGTTACGGCTTCTCATACGTGGACTGAGGCGTCACACCAACGATCGAATCATGATGTAGCAACTGGCTGCTGTGCCCATCGGTGGTCTCGAACCAGTGTTGGTGGCGGTGGAGTTGGTTCTTGAGTCGGGAAGTCTTAGCGCCGTTCACATCCTCAATGTCCTTGCCCGCTTGACCTTCACCGCACCAAAACCATGTATTAGCGTCGGAAGGAAAAGCCGTCCAGGATACATGTCGTACTGATTCTACCGATGGACAAGACCCTACAGTTTCCTAGGCCAGCGCAGTGCGGCGGCAAGAGAAAAAACTCAAGTTCAAGACTCAAATGAAGGAGCTTCACGCTGTTGAAATCCAGCGCGATGAACGCCGGATTAACAATTCTCATCGACCGATCCAGACGCCTGCTTGCCGCGCAACATAACAAGGGGGGGAGCTCTTAATGAAGCATATTTATACGATGAACTTCACTTCTCCAGAGTGTAGCTGATAAACCCCGCCAATAATCTTCAAGCGCCCTTGCTGCACCGCATCAGCCAATAAATAAGATGAGCTTTTTAGGCGCGCTACATTGTCCTTAACATTTTGGGAAATAGCATTTTCCAACAAGTCTCCGGGCTGTTTAAGGACCTTGCGCACGGACGGCTCAATGGCGGTCGCCAGGCTTTGGATGCTACCAGGATAAGTCGCACCTTCCTTGACGGACTTAACGCCCGCCGACACAGCACCGCAACGCTCGTGCCCCATAACAACCAGCAGCGGTGTGCCTAACACGGCGACCGCATACTCAAGACTGGCCAAAACGTCAGTGGTTATAAAGTTTCCCGCCACCCGTACTGCGAACAAGTCACCACGCCCGGTATCAAAGGCGTACTCAGGGGCAATGCGTGAGTCGGCGCAACTGAGTACGGCGACATATGGATTTTGCCCATCCACCAGTGCAGCACGCTCCGAAAGGAAGTCCTGTCGCCTGGTGACACCTTCTATGTAGCGCGCGTTACCGGCTCTCAATCTCTTGAGCGCGTCATCAGGATTAATAGCATTTTGGGGTTTGGGGGGGGGCGCGATAGGGCGTGCCTGAGCCGGCTTTATTGAGAGGACGTTTGAGAAAGCTACGAGGCCAACACCAATTCCTGCGAATCGCAAAAACCTTCGACGATCACTTCTTTCAAGTTCTGCATGCAATTTACGAGAGGAGCACATAGGTAATCTAATTCCCAATATAAGTCAAATTAAGGTGTGGGTAATATTAAAAGTGCAGAAAGCATTTGCTTATTAAAACTCGACAGTCGCTATTTTGTGGGCTTGACTCTCTGAATTACCTCGATAATCCCTAATGAATGATATGAACAAGCGAAAAGCAATTTTTGTATCGCTCACTGCTTGGGAAGTCCCGGCTGCGACGGCACAACTCTGTGCAGATAGAGATTAATTCAGCGAGGGCAGCCTGGCTTTCATTAAGTCGCAACAGTACTTCTGGAATGGATACATAGCTCTTCATGGCAACGCTTTGACTGGACGGTTCGAATTGCATCATGGAAATGTCGAGCTCTTTATATGAATAAGTCGACTGAATTTATACTCCTAACCATATAGATCTTATTGCGTAACGTATTTCAGAAAACTCCTAATTTACCGCATCAACCTGACCGGCGATTACTTATGGCGGCAGAGCCGCAAGCTGGAATACGGGAAATTCAGGCCGTTACGATAGCTCGGAAAGCCTTAGCGTACGATTTTTCCGAATTCTCTCGGCTCCCCATAAAAATTCATGCATTGGCCGGACTCAGTAAAATGCGATCCTCTAAACTTCTAGAAATAGTTAGTGGAAGCAAGTTGTTGAAATTTAGAAGTAAAAGTCCTGCTGACGGTTACTAAGGGGCCGGACTAATTCGTGATGTGCCACTCTGCCTGTTCCATTTAAATGCATGGATACGGGGGGAAGTACTGACGATACGTAGAAAGCGGGAGGTGCCGATTTCTTTATATCTCGGACGTTTAGCGAAAATTGAATGTTGGCACGTCCCAATGCCTGGCTTCGAATCCGGGCGCATGTTTTTGCCAAGTCGATCAGAAACGCTGTTAGGAGGCCGTATCAACTTAAGCCTCTCAGGGCGCGGCGATAAATCTGGGTGCGAGAAAAGGAGGGAGGCAAACTGAATATAAAGGCGTTCTTCTTAAGCCATAAACAAAAGGGTCATCGCAATGGATGACCCTTTGAGCATCAAGCTATCGAATTGATCGGCCTTTCCGGGTACCAGACGTCGAGCCGCGGGCTGACTTCAACGCTGGTTAGCTCGGCGCGGCCTTTGAGCCAGATTTCAACGGCAGCGCGTTACTCAGCGCTGACCGAGCCACGCTTATGCAAGCAATCCAGGTCGTAGTCATCGCCGCCAACATAGCCGAGACCATTGGCTTCCATCGCTTCTTTCAGGAATGCGTTGAGGAGTGCGTCGATTGCGTCTTCAGCCAGAGGTTCCTTGAAGTCCAAGTGCAATTCGAAGCCCAATTCCGGGAACTCGCTCACAAAAAGCATTTTTTTTTGCAGACGCTGGGAGCGACTAGTGGCCATGAAACGATCCTGTTGAGAAATAACGGTTAGTACTTTTCCAGTTAATAGACATAGATGCCTGGTTGAATGAAGCGAAATCGATTATATCGATTACGGCTATTTCAGTTACCCTCAAATACTGTCACGTGTCCTTGAGGTCGGTTGTTGAAAGCCCAGTGTAGCCTGTAACGCTGTTATCTAACGGTTAGAAATCACTTGGAGGGAGCAAATTTAGTAAAAGATTTTTTCTTTGTAAAGGATTTTCTATGCTGATTTACGCTGGTATAACTCAAGCTGCTTTGAGTGTAGTTTGGCGCTATGAATAAAGTGATCTCCTTCCGGACATAACCGCGTCATCGAGTTTTTGATATGGCCGAGGCCCAAAAGTAGGTCAGGACGGATGTACGTAAGTCTCAAGCGGTGGGGGTATAGCGATATGGTACGTGTTACTGATTGAGTTATATTGACCCCCCCCCTAAAGTATGTTATTTCAACACATGAACAACCGTGTATGGCTGATAGTAATCACGCTTATTCGACGACCATCGCGCTAGCAGATGATGGCAGATAAAATGTGACGGCTTAGCTCGGGAAGTTTCTCCGGATCAAGTCTGATGCCGACGGGTGGGGGGCATGACGATCTCCGAGTGCTGGCTGAAAGAACATCTATAACCAGTCAGCCGGAGATCTAATTTCTGAGACCGTAAACTAGCCTTCGCTCAAGCGATGATATCGGTTGTCGCGGCCTGCCCGACGGTACCTACCGCAAAGTCCACCTGGCCACTGCCATTGAGATCGATCATCAGACTGCTCTGATTACTCTCTAGGAAGTATGTCAGGATGGCGTCGCCGGCATGACCTGTGAAGCTGCTTACGAAGTTCAGCGTCGCGCTGGCCGACGAAAACGCGGCAATGCCTGACAGATCTATTTTGTCTTGCCCTGTGGTGAAGTCCATGATCCAGGCCGGCGCTGTCATCGTCGAGTCGCTAGCTTGGCCGAACACAAAAGTGTCTGCCCCGGCACCGCCCCACAAGGAATCCCCACCGCCACCCCCATAGATGATGTCGTTCCCGGCACCGCCTTCAAGAATGTTGGCCGCCAAATTACCAATCAAGAGATCGTTACCAGCGCCTCCGATCGTGTTTTCCAGCGTCACACCATGAGCAACAGATACGTTACCCACCAGGCCACCTATATCGGAGAACGAACCTGCATTGAGGTTGATTTTCTGGTTCTGGCTGAAACCGGAGAAGTCCAGGGTGTCGTTACCACCGCCATCCCACACCGAAAACACCAGCTTGTCGCCGGATGCGGTCGCCGTGTAATAGTCGCGCTCGGTGTTCGAGTTGAACCCGTAAACGGTGTTGCCACTGCGGGTATCCAGGTTCGCCCCGTAGAGCTTCTGGATTGCCACGATGTCATCCATTAACGGCGCTGACGAATAAGTGCCACTGAAGTTCTGGTGGGTATTACTTTCGCTCCAATAACTCATGAGGCTATAGCCACGCGTGTCCTCAGCATAAGTGACATCGTTGTACGTCGGGTTGCCGTTTCCAGCGTTGTAGTTGCCGGGGTGAGACAACCCCAGGGAGTGGCCAATTTCGTGGGTGAGCGTTTGCCGGCCGTAGTTACCGTTGTCCGGCGTGGTGTTGACCTGATACTGATCATTGACCATATACCAGGACTGACCGTCACGTGAACCACCGGTTGGTAAGTACGCGAAGGCTGCACCGCCCGTATAGGTGCTGTAGTTGCCAAACGTCAGGTGACCATCGGCCCCGCCAGGGGTGTCAGCGAAGGTCACATCTGCAACATCAGACCAAGACTGCAAAGCGAGCACTGTCTGGGCCTTTTGCACTGCATTGAACTCACTGAAATTACCCAGGTTCGGGTTGAAGTCAGCGGGCTTGGAGGTCAGAAATGTGTAGCTGAGGCTGATTTTTCCGTCCCCGCTCTGATCGTGCCAGCTTGCGCCTTTACGCAGTAATTCGTCTGCAGCCTGATCGGCGGTGAATGAAGGCTTACCGTTCACCAGAGCGGGCCCGCCACGATCATACCAATGATTAAAACTATCGACCTGCTCGTGTGCATTGATGGCCTGAATAGGGGGAGATACTTTATTCTCTTTTGGTTTTGACATATAATTCCTTGTTTATAAATAATTAAGAATCAATTAGCGGGAATGGTTCTTCTGGATGGAGTCAAACTCTTATATTGTGGTGGTAGGGCATGATTTTTTAATTAATATTTAACTAGTTTTTAGTGCTGTCCAGGTATGGCAAGGCATTCTTTAGAGGTTTTGGTTGAAGTTGATCGTCCTCATTTTTTGAAGTGATTGTGGTATATTTAGATATCTTTATTTGCGTATTGGTGCGAGATAAATACTTTAAAGATAGTTGTCATTACTCGAGGAGTAAGATAGCAAATATGCACTAGGTTTGGGCGGTTGTTGTTAGCTCCTAATCCTGATTGTCCCTTGTATCCGGGGCAAGAGTATTAATCAGAATAAATTTTGTTACAAATTAATCGAGTGGGTACAATGAATGGGTACCTGAATTCAGTGTGTTAAGGCCGCGCTTGTAGTGCTGCTCATCTAATCCTTTAGATGCTAGCCTTGGAAACCTGCAAGCACTTGGCACAAACGATCTTTCAAAAATTGCTGTTCATGAATGTCTTGCGGGGCACTGACGAGCAAGGCTTTCAATTGATTGATCGCTTGGGTTTTCGCTCAGACTGCGTTGCGCCGAGCGACCGAAACCTCCCGCGTCGCCTCGGCACACCCGATTGGGTCATGGCGATCGCCTTGGCGTCTCCCGAAAGAACGGATCGATCAGCGCTCTCAGCGCTCTCAGCGTCGGTAGGGTTCGGATTTCTCCTGGAGCTGGCGTTTGGAGCGATCAGGGCGGTTAACCTCCAGCACCTTGATGCCATGATCACACAGGATACGGGCTCAATCCGAGCCATAAGTTCTGGTGCCTTCCACGCTCGCACGCTTCAACATACCGAAGGGGTTGGCCCAGGTAACGAGCTTGAGATATCCGCGGGTATCGGTTGTTGCCGCCAAGCTGCCAAGAAGGTTTCGACACTTGATCCGAATTGTATAGCAGTCCTGAAGGCATACCACGCTGCTCGTATGCCATATCCACGGCCTTGATTACGAGCTCAGCGTCCGGTTTTTCAGGCAGTGCCATCCCACTATCCGGCGTGTGCAGAGATCCAGAACGACAGCCAAGTAATGCCACTTTTCTTGCGCCAAATATAGGTGATTGCGTCATCACGAGCGAGTTAGCAATGGTCGGGATTGAACTCGGCAAACACAGCTTTTATCTGCACGGTCAGGACAAGACAGGCCGGGAGGTGTTTCGTAAGAAACTCTCACGTCAGCAGATGATGCAGTTCTTCAGCAACCTTCCGGTATCTACCGTGGTTATGGAGGCCTGTGCTGGAGCGCATTTCGTTGCTCTTCATTGATGGTCATCGGTCATGAAATCAAGCTGATTTCCCCCCAATTCGTCCGCCCTTACGTCAAGGGTAGCAAAATGATTTTGTCGATGCTGAAGCCAGCTGCGAAGCGCATCACGCCCGTCCATGCGTTTCGTTTCGCCTAAGGCCGAAGCCTGGCAGGCACTTTCAGTTTTGCATCTTCTGCGAGAGTCACCGGTGCGAGGCGGCACCAAAACCGCCAACCAGATGTATGGTTTCCTATTGGCGTTCGGGATGAGCCTGCCCAGAGGGCTGGCCATCATGAGGCGCCTGCCGGTCATCCTGACTCAGCATGAGCTGCCCCATTCGTCTCAGGACACTCTTGGATCGTTTACGCGAACACTTCAACTACTTAGGGGCACTCTGAAGAGGACTTCCAAATCTGGTGAAATACCCGCGTGACACGAACACGACGGTTGAGTCCCGATGAAACAGATGTCCTTCGCCGATGCCGAGCACGCCGGCAAACGTAAGCCGACCCGCCGCTAGCGCTTTCTGATCGAGATGGATCAGGTCGTGCCCTGGAAGGGCTTGGTTACTTTGATCGAGCCGCATTATCCAAAGGGCGAAGGGGGCCGTCCGGCATATCCGTTGATGGCCATGTTGCGCGTTCATTTGATGCAGAACTGGTTCGGCTACAGCGATCCGGCGATGGAAGAATCACCATATGAAACGACGATTCTGCGTCAGTTCGCGGGCTTGAATCTGGATCGGATTCCCGATGAAACCACGATCCTCAACCTCCGCCGCTTGTTGGAAAAACATGAGTTGGCAGGCGGGATCTTGCAGGTCATCAATGGCTATCTGGGCGACCGTGGCCTGCTGTTGCGTCCCGGCACGGTGGTCGATGCGACGATCATTCACGCGCCGAGTTCGACCAAGAACAAGGACAGTAAACGCGATCCCGAAATGCACCAAACCAAGAAAAGGAATCAGTACTTTTTTGGTATGAAAGCGCACATCGGCGTCGATGCCGAATCCGGCTTGGTGCGTAGCCTGGTGGGCACGGCGGCCAATGTGGCGGACATGACGCAGGTCGATCACTTGCTGCACGGTGAGGAAACTTACGTGTGTGGCGACGCCGGTTACACCGGCGTGGACAAACGTCCCGAGCATCAGGATCGCAAGATGATCTGGTCGATTGCCGCCTGACCAAGCAGCTATAAAAAGCACGCAAAAAAGAGTCTGATACGGGCGCATGCGACGCAAGATCGAATACGGCCGCGAACGTGGTGGATGTCACCTAGGTCGACCAGTTGCTGCACGGTGACGAAACCTATGTTTCGAGTGGCGTTGGATACACCGGTGCGGCCAAGCGCCCGGCGGAGTTGTTGAGTCGATTGGGTTGGTCAATCTGATACTGGCTAGGCGGTATTTGCAACGGAGTCGGAATAAATCCGTCTGAAAGGCGGGATAGACCCGCAAATCAGCAAAGAGGGCGAAAATCGGCCTTGGAAATGGGGCCGATGCGAACGGGTTAATCGTTCAGCGTCTCCCTTGAGATCGTCGTTTGAATTCGTCTGTTGTTAAATAGTGCTTTAAGTTTCTTTAGATTCATCTTCATAATTCAAGTTCATCGCGAAACGCAATAAGTGAGCAACCGGCTCGAACAGTGAGGAAGGGATATAACTACCAGGAGCAACCTGTGCTGCGAGCATCCGCGCGATTTCTATGTTCTCCACTACCGGGATCCTGGCCTTTTCGGCAAGTCGAACAATATGTTGTGCCATGCGGTCATGACCGACTTCGAGTACCTGTGGCAGAGGGGTTTCTCCTTGCTGGTAGTAAAGGCATACTGCAATGTGCGTCGGGTTGCGAACTACCATAGTTGATTTTTTGACATTTTTTGCCAGGCTGCCGCTTTGAATTTCCCGATGAATTTCTTTGCGCTTGCTCTTTATTTCCGCATTACCCTCAGTGTTTTTGAACTCCTGTTTGATGTCCTCAATCGACATCATCAGCTTCTTGTTCGTGTTGTAGCGTTGAAACGCGAGATCGGCGAGACCAAAAATTGCATAAAAGCCTAGCAATACAGCCAGCATCCAGAACAGCAGGCGGGTTGCGGTCTTCATGCCGCAATCGATGTCGCACAATGGTAGGTACTGGATCGATGGGGTATAGGTTTTGATCAGGTAGTAGCAGATCAATGACAGAATCAGCACCTTCAAAATCGACTTGGTCAGCTCGAATAGACTATGCATCGAAAACATCTGCTTGGCATTGCTCAGTGGGTTGACCTTTTCCAGTGAGGGCTTGAGCGCTTCCGAGGCCAATAGCGGGCCGATCTGAGAAAGAATCGAGACCACGGTAATGACGATGACAAGCGCGGCAATGCCGCCGAGAAAGCGCAGTGCAAGTCCGACGAAGGTCGCAAGTATTCGGTCGGTAGCGGGTCCAATTGAGTAGTTGATAACTTCGATAGAGACAACCACCAGCAAATTTAATGCTTGCAGCAGGTACGGACCTTCAAGCAGGAAATAACCGAGGATGGCAGCCAGTTGCAACCCGCTGGTGATCTCCATGCTTTTGGCTACTTGCCCTTTCAAGCGGGCATCACGAATCTTTTTCGGTGTGGGTTTTTCTGTTTTTTCACTCAACGCAAATGATCCGACAATTCTTGCCAGTGTTCTACGATGTGAAGGGACCACTCAGTAGGCGATTGCATGGCATACTCGAGTGACACAATCAGCAAAAAGATGGCGAACGCACTCTTAACGGGCATAGACAAGAAAAAGACATTCATTTGCGGAGCTGATCGGTTGATGAGTCCAAATGCCATATCTACCAGTAATACAGCGACCATCGCGGGCATTGCGAAGCGAATGCTGAGTTCATAGAGCAGTTGCCATTGGCGTATGAGAAACGTTGGAAAACTTTCCCTCAGTTGCCAGGCAGCTCCCGGTGGGAAGGTTACGTAGGAGTGATAGAGAGCAGCAATCAGTTCATTCAAACCCCCTGTAACGAGGAAGATGACGCTGAATACGCGAGTAAGCAAGATCCCCAGTAAAGAAGATTCCTGGCCGATCATGGGGTTGATGACGCTGGCCATTGCCGTACCTCGCATGGTGTCGATCAGTGTGCCGGCCATATCGACTACCCAGAATGGAATAGCGGCGACGAAACCTATCATGACGCCAATGCTGATTTCCGAAGCGACTATCCACAAATATCCCCAGCCGTTCAACTGCTCGCTCCCCGGGAGGGGCCAGGTTTCGTACAAGGCTAGCGTGGGAAGTGCTAGTGATAGCGCGAAGGCATTGCGTATGAGCGTGCCTCCAAGCACTGACGGGGTCATGATCGGAACAATCAGCATCATCCCTAGGGGGCGCAGGATGGAAATGCCCAGTGCCGGCATCCAGACCGTCAGCAGTTCCATGTTTACAAAGCCATTCGATTGATCTGTTCGAACGAACGTATGGTGTAATTCATCAGCACGTCTCCCATCCAGTGATATGTAGCTGCCAGCGTTATGGAGACCGCGATCAGCTTAATAAGAAACTGAACGGTTTGATCCTGTATCTGAGTCAGTGCCTGCACCAGACCTACGATGACGCCGACGGTGGAAGCGACGACGACGACAGGTAGGGATAGCAGAAGAATGATCCATAGCATCTGGGTGGCTAAATGGGTGATAACGGCGGTGCTCATTGACGCTCCCGGCAGGCTTCATCAAGAAAATGACAGCAGCAATTGTCCAATCAGTTTCTCCCAACCGTTTATCAATACAAATACGAGCAGCTTGAGCGGCAAGGAAATAGTCATGGGCGAGACCATCATCATGCCCATTGCCAACAGTATATTGGAGACGATTAGATCTATAGCAACGAAGGGCAGAAACAACAGGAGGCCGATCTTGAAGCCCTCGATCAGTTGGCTAACCGTAAACGCCGGCAATATGACGAGTAGAGAGTTTTCGGGGATACGCGCGTGGTATTTCTCGGGCCAGATCTGATGACCTATTTCCGAGAAAAAGATCACCTGCTCTGGCGCGGTGTTATGCTCCAAAAACTCTCTATAAGGCACAAGAATGCTAATTTCGATCTGCCGCACGAAGTCCTTGGATTGAAGCTCGATGGGTTCCCTTGAGATGCGTTCCTGTATATCGAATCCCACCGGTGCCATGATGAATAACGTTAACACTAAGGCAAGGCCGTAAAGTGCGATGTTGGGTGGAATCTGCTGTGTGCCCAGTGCATTACGCAGCAGCGCAAACACGATTGCCAGTTTAAGAAACGACGTTCCCATAATAACAAGTAGTGGCATGATCGAGAGTGCTAGGAGCACGACTATCAACTGCAAGGGCTGATCCAGCAAACCCATTGGTGGCTCCGCGTGTTAATGATGTAATTCATTGTCCAAGGGAGTCCTCTCTGTAGATATAGGGGTAAGACCTGAACTTTCCTAGTAAGGATTCCCCTGGAGTGCTACGTGTTTAGGCCAGCCGTTCAATACGGGCCGCGAGTTGGCCATCGATATCGAGAAGGATGCCGTGCGCAAAAGTACGCCCGCCGACTTTTAGCGTTACAAGTTCGTCCTGATGGATTAGCCCTTGCAAAATGTCGCCTTTTTCGAGAGATGTGAGCCTATTCAGCGCTAGCTCTATACTGGCTACTTCGACCACAACTGTGACAAGCGGGTCTGGAGTGGAAATGCTCACATTCGTGGGGGCGGCCGGTTGTACGTCTAGCCAATCATTGAAGTCAGACATGAGGCCCTCGATTTGAATGGTATCGGGAAACGTGAGTTTGACAGTGGCCAGCGGACGCTGCAGGAAAAGGAATAGGCGGGCCTCCGCGACGGCGCAAGCGCGGCGCATGACAAGTGCATCGCCTATATGCATGCTGTGTAGGCGAGTCCTTTCAAGTGTGCTCCAGCCGGCCACGAGTGACACTGGAGCTCGAAAGGCAGGTGCTCCATCGTCCATTGCGTAAATGGGATGCAGAGCATTGATCAGTGACTCCAACCATATTAGCGGGACTTCTAATAGTTGCAGGCTCAAGAAACGGTCACCCTGCTCCAGACGCAGAAACCAACCCTTTTGCGCTTGAGTCGGTGGCGTCTCGTGGAGCTTGCACGCGAACGGGTAAGGCAGGTTGAGCGCGCGTAGCGCCTTTTGCAGGGCTTCTAGTGTCAGAGCCGCTAGCGGTAGGTGTAAATCCTCAGCAAGCATTTGCCAGGACGGAATCGGCAACTCAAGATCAAGCCAGCCGCACCATTGTTCTGGGAGCATGCCCAAACGCAACGGTTGCTCGTCGAGCATGCATTCGAGTACCAGTTCACAGGTCGGCTGCTCGGTATAGCCAAGGCGTAGTCGACCTCCGTCCCAAACGTATTCTCGTCCTATGCCGAGTTTGCGCAGCAGCTCGCCCTCTAGTGACGACAATTTAGTCAGTGGGCGCATCGCAATCGAAAAACTCTAAATGGATGGGAAGTTCAAAGTGTGCGGCGAGTTCGAGCTTCAACTCAGCCTGCCAGTCACCACAGCGACCGCTTCGTTGAGTGCCACTCAAGCGTAAGCGTAGTGTGAGTGTGCCTGCTTGCCTGTGTATTTCGATGAGCATGCCTGCGAGTGCTCCATTTGTGAGGCGCACACTCAGTTGTTCAGGTGGTTGCAAGGTACGCGGTAGCATGAGCTCGTATAGGTGTGTGATCTCTTCACGCCGACCGACCGGCTTGGTTTGCGACGTGTACAGTTCGTCCGCGACACGCGAGGTGCCGTTGTTCAGCAATGTAAGGAAGGAGGTTTGCTGTCCAGCGCTTATAAACTCAACCATGGGTGTTTCGCAGTGTACGCGCGGCTTTGTGTTCTTCGAAATCTGCATAAATTATTCCAGGATCATTCTGAGCTTCTCTTGCTCGAGCAAGTTCTTGCGTAACAGCGACTGTTGCTCTGATTTGCTTACCTGTAGTTGCTGCCATTCGGCCTTAATCTGATCCAGATTTTCTGTGAATCGGATATCTTCCTCCCCGTAGCTGGCAAGCGTGCGTTTGTGTATTTGAAATTGATCATGGCTGAATTGTTGCTCAATCCCGCTTAGCCGACGCCAGGACTCCCAGTGTTGCTGGCGCTGATCGAGCAGTACGTTCTTTCTTTCCAGCAGATCCGCTTCCTGTTGCAGGTACGTAGCGAACAACAAACGCAAACTGCGTTCACGCTTTGCCTTGATGGACAGCAGGGTATTCAGAGTTGTCCTTCCGTGGTTTTCCATAGAGCCTCCAGTGTCTGTTCATAAGCAATTTTTTCATCGGTGCGTTGACATAAAAATGCTTGGATTGCTTCCTTGCGTGCGAGTGCCTCGTCGGCTTGTGTGTCTTGACCCGCTTGATATTCTCCAACCCTGACCAGTAGTTCGATTTCTTTGTGTGCAGCGAGTAGACGGCGTAGTTTGCCTGCTTGACGGCGATGGTCATCACTGGTGACCTGATGCATGATCCGGCTCACGCTGGCGCTAACATCGATGGCTGGATAGTGGTGGGCCTGGGCCAGTTGGCGCGATAGAACGATGTGCCCATCGAGGATCGAACGCACCTCGTCAGCTACGGGCTCGTTCATGTCATCTCCTTCCACCAGCACTGTGTAGATTCCTGTGATGCTGCCGACCTTGGCAGGCCCCGCGCGTTCCAGCAAACGGGGTAGTCGTGCAAAAAAGCTCGCCGGGTAGCTGCCTGCCACAGCTTGCTCACCCGCCGCGAGTCCGATTTCGCGTGCCGCGCGCGCAAAACGCGTGAGCGAATCCATCATGAGCAAAACCTTCTTGCCTTGATCGCGAAAGTACTCGGCTACGGTCGTAGCAGTGTAGGCAGCTTTCAATCGTTCAGTTGCTGGGCGGTCAGAGGTTGCAATGATGATCACACTGCGCTGTCGCGATTGTTCAGGTAGGGTCTGTTCGAGAAATTCGCGAACCTCTCTACCGCGCTCGCCAATCAATGCCAGCACGATGACGTCGGCCGAACAGCCGCCGCAGATCATCCCTAGCAACGTACTCTTACCGCCGCCGGCTGCAGCAAAGATTCCGATGCGCTGCCCTTCTCCACAGGTCAGCATAGCGTCAATGGCTCGAACACCCAGTGGTAACGGTGTATCGATGAGCGTTCGGGTAAGCGGGTTGGGGGCGGTATTCTCAAGACCTCGTCGGGGGGCGTCGTCGGGGCTGACGTTGTCATCGAGAGGGCGACCCAACCCATCGATGATGCTGCCAAGCAGGTGCTCTCCTACGCTGATCGAATGAGGTTCGCCCTTCGTGCTGACTAAGTTTTCGACCGTTATCCCGAAGGGCTCGCCGAAAGGTAAAAGCCAGGCGAATTCGCCTTTGATGGAAACGACCTCTGCTTCGAGCCCTTGAGGTTCTATACGGCAAAGCTCACCCAGCCCAACCCCTGGCAGAGACGCCCGCAGTAGCGTTGGGCCGACCTCTACGATGCGTCCGAAGCGGGAGGCTATCGCTATCGGACAATGGCTTAGCGAGTCAATACGCTCTGTAAGGCTGGCGGTGACTAAGTCGTGCACTTTGTGTGGATTGGGTCGGTGCATATCAGACCTCGCCGATCAGATCGATATTGCTGATCACGTGTAACTCGCTTTCATCGCTCACTTCCTGGAACGAAAGCACAGGCAAATGGTAGAACTCCCGCTCTATGAGTTTGCGCAGGAAGCGTCGCACATCGATCGCCGTCAGAAGAACGCTGCTCTGTGATTTTCGTTGCTCGAAAGCAGATCGGATACAGCCTAGAATAGCCTGGTTCTGTTCCGGTGCGAGGGACGAGTAGGATCCCGCCGAAGTCTGTCGGATTGATTCGCGAATCATGCCCTCGATACGATCTCCGATCGTCCAGGCATTGATACAAATCTGGCCGGCCCGATGCCGTGTGGTGATGTGTCGGCGCAACGCCATGCGCGCGTACTCTGCAATCATGAGCGGATCTTTCTCGCGCGGTGCCCACTCAATCAGTGCTTCGAAAATAGTCCGCAGGTCGCGGATCGATACTTGCTCACTAACCAGGCGTTGCAGTGTGTCCGCGATTCTTCCAATCGGAAGTTGGCGTTGTACCTCCTTCACCAATTCTGCGTATTTGCCCTCCATCGCGTCCATCAAATAGCGCGTTTCCTGTACGCCAATGAAGTCCGCGGCGTAGCGCTCGATTGCCAGCGATACGCAATGAACTGTACGGGCATCCCCCTCGTATAAAGTCACGCCCGTAGCTGCCAGTGCCTGACTTGTGGAGGGATCGAACCATTGCAGGTTCAAGCTGTTGAATGGCAGTGCATCGGTCTGTCGGGCGAGTGCCTGTAATGGCGTCGAAGTGTCTGCCAGTAGCATGTTCTCGTGGAGCTTGATGGACAAAACAGGCTCCAGATAAAGCAGCACTCGCAAGGTCCCCGGTAGTAGCTCTGGACTTTCCTGGACGTGAATTTCCGGCAGCGGAATGCCAAGTTGCTCAAACATTGTGTATCTCAGGGAAGCAAGGCTTTGGGGGAGTGTGCCTGTGTATAACAGGTCGGGAGCTACTTTCACCATCAACGGCTCTGCGCCAGGTCTAAGCTCGCTGCCGCCTTCGCTTAGTCCGTCAGCGCTAGCAGTAAATGCCCGCTCAGCATCGTTGGTTGCAGCAGTGCCGTGCTTGGTGGTGCCACGACGCCGCTTCTTCAGCCACCAGGTGCAACTGAAGATTGCCGCTGACAGCAACACGAAGTATACGAATGGAAAACCAGGGATCAATGCGAAAGCGATCAGTACGCAAGCTGCCAGTATAAGCGCCTGGGGATATTTGGTGATCTGATCACTTATGTCATCTGCAAGGTTCTGGCGTTGTTCGCCTGGCACTCGCGTGACGATGATGCCAGCGGTAATTGAGATCAGGAGCGCTGGAATCTGACCGATCAAACCATCACCGATGGACAGGAGTGCATAGGTGGACATTGACTCCCCGGCACTCATGCCATGCATGAAAACACCTACCGCTGCGCCGCCAAGAATGTTCACGATAATGATGATGATACCGGCGATGGCGTCCCCTTTGACGAACTTCATCGCGCCATCCATCGCGCCGTACAGTTGGCTTTCCTTTTGCACCAGCCCTCTCTGACGGCGCGCTTCGCGCGCATCAATGACGCCTGCGCGCAGGTCTCCATCGATACTCATCTGCTTGCCTGGCATGCCGTCAAGCGAGAAGCGTGCGCCGACCTCGGCCACCCGCTCGGAACCTTTGGTGATCACGATGAACTGGACAACCGTAATGATCAGAAAGACGATCATCCCGACGCCAAGATTGCCGCCTACCGCAAAGGTGCCGAAGGCATAGATGATTTCTCCGGCATCGGCCTGCAGAAGAATGAGTCGCGTAGTACTGATGGTGAGTGCCAGTCGGAACAGCGTGGTTATCAGCAATAGAGACGGAAATGCCGAAAACTCGAGTGGGTCGCGGATGTAGAGCGACATCATCAGCAGGATGATGGATACGGTCAGATTTATTGCGATCAGAAGATCGACCAGCCCGGTAGGCAGCGGCACAATCATCATGAAAACGGCTACCAGCAAAACGATTGCCAGTACCACATCCTGGCGTTGGGCTGCCAGAGTCAGCCATTTGCTTATGTATTTCATTGTGCGCCGCTGAAATGGGCTTCAAGTAGCCGCCGCATCGTCTGGTAGCAGGCCAGCCAATGTCTGACGTCATGCTCCGGAGCGGGGGAGAGGCTGAGAAACAAGCGTTCGCTAATCATGTAGGCACGCAACGGTATTCCCTGCGTCCGAGCGGGATGACACAGGCTCAGCAGAGTCTTGAAAGTGCTGGCTCGGTGGGGATGTTCGACAGTTCGACTCATCGTAAACACGACACGGGAATTCATGTACTCAATGTAGAAATGCAGGGGCGGCATATGGAATTCCATGCGCGGATCGATGCGCACCATCGGGATAGCTGATAGTTGCAGGAATTTTTCTAGTCGGCGCTCGGTTTGCAAGTCCATGGTGTTCTTTCAATGTCATCACTGTGCTGTATCTTCTGCCACTTGCCTGCCTGGCTCTATCGGGTAGAAACCTGAAATCGGGATTGGAGTGATTGTTCCGATGTCACTGCTGAACATGATGTTGAGAGGGCTCTGGCATGAACGTCAGGGGCGGCGTATCGGGTTTGTGCTGGCTGGTGTGATGGGTTTTTTCTGGCTTCTGCCCGAAATGATCGGGCTTTATTTTCGTTACATGAAAGGCCAAGAGGACGCTCACACCGCGATGCGTATTCATTTGCAGGGAGTTGTGGAGCGCGAGGAACAGCGTTACCAGTACGATGAAATGCGTGTGGATTTGCTAATGCACACATGGCTCGGCTTGCGAGAGCGTCTGCGAGTTGGTCACGGCTTGGAACAGTTGTTGAACACGGTGTTCATCCCGTTCGTAGGCATGACATCTGACCCGAACACTTTGCGGATGGCGCGAGAGGTCATCAGTCTGTTTGGTAGTGGTGCGCCTACAGATCGTTCAAATCTCTTTTTGGTCTTGCCGGGGCAGGGAGTGATCTTCTATCGACCAACGTTCGAAACCCAGGATCTTGAACGTACCGCTGTCGAGCTGAAAAAACATTCATCGCGCGAGGTCGATTCTGCCCTGGTATGGAGCATGCTGCCCCGGAACAAAGGAGATGCACCTTTATTGCTGCTGCTCAAGAAAGATGCCGGCACGCAAATGGTGGCCGGCCAAGTACTGAACGCTGAGGTCTCTCCATCTGTTCGAGTGGGTGTGCAAATAGCGATAAGGGATCGCGCAGGGCAGTTTTTGCGAGCTTCGCCAGAACTGCTGTCGTCCTCTTTGCTTCCGGAGCATTGCAGTCAAGAGGCCAAGTGGTTTTCCGGTTTTTATGTGCTGTGCATGCCCATGCGTGGCCCGCATGGCAGCATTGTGATGATCTACTCGCAGGAGATCATTTCGCACTTGGCGTTTGCTGTATCGCATCCAGCAATGCATTGGGAATTTTTTGCTCAAGTGCTTTTGTTGGTAATCGTTGTGATGCTCTTCAAGCGAACACACGGTTCGCCGTTAAAATACATTATCAGTGTGCTGGGTGGGGGGCGTTTCTATAACAGGCAGCAGTGCTTGATTAGGTACAGCCAGCGAACGCTTGAGCAGCAGGTGCTATCGCGTACTCGCGACTTAGTCGATGCAAAATTCAAGGCTGAGCAGGCGAGCACTCGCAAGAGCGAGCATCTGGCTAACCTCAGCCATGAGATCCGTACACCGCTCAATGGTGTGATGGGGGCGCTCACATTGCTGGAGCGCTCAAATCTGCCTTCGCGTCAGCTTGAGCTTCTGAGGACCGCCAGGCAGTCTTCCGCACTGCTTTTGGACATCATCAACGACATGCTCGATTTTTCACGTATTGAAAGTGGCCGGATGGTGTTGACCTACAGTCGGATAGGGTTGCTGTCGATATTCGATCAGGCATTGCTGGCAATCACTCTCAAGGCTCAGGAGAAAGGCCTGAAGTTAACCGCATTTATCGCGGCCGATGTGCCACAAGATGCAGTAATCGACGGGTTGCGCGTTCGGCAAATTCTGGTCAATTTGCTGGGTAATGCCGTTAAATTTACTGAGCAGGGCGAAATTCGCCTTCACGCCGAAATGCGAGGGGATCGACTCTCCGTCAACGTCAGCGATACCGGGAAGGGTATTGCGAAAGAATGCCATGACATGGTTTTCCAGCCATTTGTTCAAGGTAGTGCTTATGACAGCGGTAGCGGATTGGGCCTGGCAATCGCCTGGCGCTTAACGCAAATGATGGATGGTGAGCTCAGTCTGGAAAGCGACAACGGGGCAGGCGCGAGCTTCAACCTGTGTGTGCAATTGCATGACGCCAGTGCACCCTTGCCCCTGTTCTCGGGAAGTCTGCCCGCACCTTTGCTGTTGCATGAACAGTTGCGTGAATGGGGAGTCTGCGTAGTAGATAGCCCTTCTATTTTGTTGGATGTGCCTGAGCTTGCGCATTTGCCGGGACGTCTTTGGCAGAAATTGAACAGTATCTTGATCGAGAAAGACTCGGATGGTTCAGAGTCGTTTGTGTGCTCTGCCGCATTGTGTCCTTGGTCATTGAAGGTACTGATCGTCGACGACGTAACAACCAACCTTCGTATTCTAGGGGGCATGCTGCACGAGATGGGGCACGTCGTCCAAGCTGTACCCTCAGCATTCGAGGCGCTGAAAGCCGGACGGTCGCACGTGTTCGATCTGGTGTTGATGGATATTCGCATGCCTGACGTTGACGGTTTCACCGCTACGGAGATCTGGAAAAAGGAGGGCTCCGCGGTACTTGACCCTGATACACCAATCATTGCAGTGAGCGCAAATGCGGCGTTGGAGGAGCATGAGCGAGCTATAGGGGTCGGGATGTGTGGTTATTTGACCAAGCCTGTCGGTATCGATGAGTTGGCTGTCACGCTCTCTGAAATTGCCCTTATGCAAGTTTCCAGAGGCGTCGAGATGCCGCCTAATCGAAATCTGGAACGGCCCTTGGTCGATGTGTCGGACGAGCAGGTAAGGCGTGCAGCAATTGCAGAACTCATCAGTCTATATGAGCAAGTTGTCGCTGCTTGGCGTGCGAGGGAGCAAAAGCAGGTGCTCGATGCTTTGCATGCATTGAAAGGATGTGCGGGATTGGTTGGCATGCCCCTCGTCAGCCAGGTCGTGGAGCATCTGGAGAACCAGATTCACCGTGACGAGGTACTTTGTGACGAGAGTCTATCTGATTTGCGTTGTCTGATTTCCTCCGATAGCTGAATGCTTTTTTCGGCCCGTACCTAGACAAATTCGGGTTATCACCTGATCACAATTCTGGCGCGTAGCTCCGAGAATAGTCGACTATCGACTACTTCAGAGCGTTACGCCTTCGTGATGAAACTTCCTTCTGCGCTTTCCTCATTAGAGTCGTTGGTGCCGCTAAACGAGCAAGGTGGACTGATTCATTTCAGGCTGGCTGGACACTGTGGCTGGACCGTGGAGCATACCAACGGTTTGCTGGTAGCTATGGCAGTTGAGTGCGATGAACCTGATGGCGCGTGGTTTGAGCAGATAGCTCTATGGCTTGCCTCCACGCCAGCTGGTCTTGATGACAGCTTGCAGATCGCGGAGGAGGCCATATGGCTGGTGCGTCGGCACACACTAACCATTGAGGCCGTTGAGTTGGAGTCATCGTTGACCCAGTTAATTTCGATTGCCCGGTGGCTCGCCAAGTTTGGCGAAACATCTTCCGAGGTTTGCTTCTCCCTCACCTCGGAGAAACCGGTATGAAGACCGCTTACCATGCGCACTGCAAACCAGTAACCAGGATACTTTTTGCATCCTGCATCGTTTGGTTGTCGGCGGTCGCAGTCAGTGCGAGCGCAGAAGAAACTCAAGCGTTCTACCTTTCCACACGAGGCAGTAAGCTTGCACACGTTCTGAGGGATTTGGGCGCGCATCAGGGGGTCCCGGTAATCGTCAGTCAGAAGATCGATGATTCGTTCATTGGCAGCCTTAATGGTGTGAGCCCTGAGCAAGCTTTCGACCGTCTGGCCATGCTGCATCATCTTGCTTGGTATTTCGATGGGCAAACGATCCATGTGTACAAAGCTGATGAGTTCGGGAGCCGTTTGGTTACGCCAACTTACCTGAAAATTCAGTCCCTGATACAACAGTTGGATGTCGTAGGTGTTCTGGACAAACGCTATTGTCAGGTGCGTGAAGTATCCGGCTCCAATGCCATGGAAATACACGGTCTTCCCGTCTGCCTTGAGCGTGTTGAAAAGCTCGCCACGGAGCTTGATACGCAAAAGCTTAACCATGAGCAGAATCAAGAGGAAGTTCGCTCATTCCCGCTTCGTTACGCTACAGCGGCTGATGTGAATTACACCTATCGCGGCCAGGAAGTAGTGGTGCCGGGAGTGGCGACGCTTCTGAAGGAGATGATGCAAGGGCGCGCATTGCCGTTGAAAGAAAGTCACGGCCAGTCGCAATCTTCGGATAGGGCTTCGCCAATGCTTTCGGTCGACGCGCGGCGTAATGCCGTGATCGTGCGTGATCGAAAAATCAACTTTCCCATTTATGACGACCTCATCGCTCAGCTCGATTACAAACCGGAACTTGTCTCGGTCTCAGTAACTATCATCGATATCAACTCGCAAGACTTGTCGGCGCTGGGAGTCGATTGGTCCGCGTCAGCAAGAGTGGGTGGCGGTTCCGTAAAACTCAACAGCGGTACGGGGCTTGCTGGCGGTAACTTCTCTAGCATGATCAGCGACACCGACAATTTTATGTTGAGTCTGAGCGCCCTGGAGCAGAATTCGAAGGCTCACATGATATCGCGTCCGTCGGTTGTCACCTTGAATAACACACAAGCAGTGCTGGATCGTAATGTAACCTTTTACACCAAGGTGAGCTCGGAAAATGACGCCCGGCTGGAGTCAATCTCGACCGGCTCATTGCTGCGTGTCACACCGCGGGTAGTCCGTTCGGACGACGGCTCCACAGATATCATGCTTTCGCTGGTGATTCAGGATGGTCGGCAAACGACACCGCTCAGCAGCCAGGAGCCTCTGCCGCAGACCCTTAACTCCGAAATCGTTACTCAAACATTACTCAAGATGGGGCAGGGGCTGCTACTAGGAGGATTGATCCAAGATGAGCAGGTCGTTGGTGTCCGAAAGATTCCCTGGTTAGGCGATATACCGTTGCTCGGTAGGTTATTCCGTAGCACTCAGGAGAACACGCGACAGACACTCAGACTGTTCTTGATTACCGCAGAACCATTGCCGAGCATTTGAGTACTCCCATGGCGTCTGGATTCAAGTTGAAATGGCTAAACGGGCCGTTCATGGGCAGGGAGTTGGTGTTGCCCGAGGGAGAGCTGCGCATTGGCGGGCCCGATGGGGACATCCTGCTGCCCTTGGAAAGCATGACTGGGGCTGTGCTTTCAACAAGTGAGGAGGGTGTCCGACTGAGTTTTGAAGGCGCTGTATGGATAGACGGTACGGTGGTGGGGGTGGTGGACTGCTTGCCGCTTGGGCAAACAATCGATCTCGCGGGAGTCGCTTTCATACTTGGGTACGAAGACTCGAACATCAATTACCTTTGCGTCCCTGAGCGAATTTTTTCGGAGGATAAGCAACCCGGGGGGCGCCTTAATCATTTTCTTGTCGCTATGTCCGTCTTTGTTCTGATTGCGATTGGTTTGATGGTGTGGCAACCGACAAAAGAGGAGACGGTTTTTGATCCCCAGACCTGGCTCCAGGCGGAAATAAGTAAGCCAGCGCTGCAAGGATTGCGTGTGAAGCAGGGATTACGTGGCGAGTGGGTGTTGAGTGGCAGCTGTAAGCACTCAAGCGATATCAGCGCGTTACGCGATACCTTGCGCGAATGGCGAATGCACTTTCGCGACGAGAGTGTCTGCGCCGACATACTGCGCGAGAGCGTACGCAAAGTATTGGCGCTCAATGGTTACCATGATGTAGAGGTATCCAGCGGTACGGCGGATACAGTCGATGTTTACGGTGCCATTCGTGCCGACGGCAACTGGCTGCGTACTGCTGAGCAACTGCGCAATATTCCAGGCCTGCGCGATTGGTCAGTAAGGAATGACCAGGCGCAACTGTTTGAGCAGCTACTGGCCGCTCTGGCCGAGTACGATTTGCTCGAAGGTTTGAGTTTGGCCGTATCCAATCGGGCCTTTCTGTTGAGTGGTGAACTTTCTTCAGATGAGAGCATTGCTTTGGCTAGTGTGATTGAGGCGTTCAATGAGGCTCGGCCACGTCTCAAAGCGCAATACCAGAACATTCCGTCAGCTCCGCCTGTCACTCAGGTACTGCCAGCCATGATTGTAACGGTGGGAGGCGACCGGAGTTCGATCTATTTGGAACTGGCTAATGGAATGCGCCTGCAGCAAGGAAGTGTGCTGCCGAGTGGATATCGAGTGTATGCACTTAGCCGCAAGGCCATCGCCTTGGTAAAGGATCAACAGCTGCTGTCGCTCCCAATCGATTTGTAAGCCTCGAGAATGAATTTGGAGAGAGTAAACGATGCGTCTGACGAGCCTTGAGGACACCTTGAGCATGGATACCTGTGGTTCGGCGCGGGATCATGCAATGGCAATGCTGCAGGTTGAGCAGGCTCGCCTACGAGTTCTTCTAAATCAGCCCAATACACCCGACGACTACCGCACGCTCACAAATGGCCTATCTGCCTGCGAGGCGGCGGTGATGATCATTGTGACGTTATGGCGTCGCTATCACGGAGTGCAGTGGTGACTGACGAGCCATTGTAAGAATTCAGAAGTACCGACTGTTTTTGTGAAGTGGCGAGGAGTGGTCCAAGTAATGATGATCGACATCGTGGCACCTGCAAGGGAATGGTGTCCTTAAATTGAAGGAACTCTCATGGGTATCAATGTTTCAACGCTTTCCACTGCTCGAGCCACACCTGGGCGCGAAGCTATCGAGTTGGGTGAAGTACCGCGAGCACTTGAGTCAAGTAAGACCTCTTTCGAGCGAGCAACGGGGCTGAGGAACCTGGCCCCGCCGCAGGTCTCAACCGCCGACGCTCATGCTATTGCTGCTGGCGTTTTAGAGATGCTTGATACGGCCATGAAGCTAGATGAAATTCTTGAGCAGACACAAGAGTTAACGGGGCCTATCCATGACCCTCTTATTCAGCAAGGTGCGCAGGCGCTGTCCTCTGGTATCAGTACCTACCTGCGAGACGGTGAGACAGGCATGCGGGGGGCTCTTCCCGCGAACTCTCCTGCCGAGGAACTGAACGAGATCTTCTTTGATGCCCTTTGCGAGGTGGAGGATGATTTTTTTGATGCGCGCTCCAGCTTCAGCGTTGAGTCTGGCTCGGACGATGTGTATTACGATGCCCGCACCGGAAATGAAACAACGGTTGCCATACGTTTGCGCAATGTTTTGGCAGCGTTCGAACAAATCGCCCGAAATGAATTCGAAAGTCCACATGCACGACGGCTTTCGAACGTTGCCAACATGGCGCTGCAGTCGGTGGTCGCCACCGGTATTCCGACGTTCGTCAGGCAGGCCGTTGCTTTTGGAATCGAACAGTCTTTGACGAGCGGCAACGCCAGCTTAGCGGCGCGAACGGCGCTAGGCGCGGTTGCAGGTTCGCTGCCGTTGCTGTTGGGGGCTGCGGGATTGGTACACGACAATGTACGTGGCGTGGCTACCACAACCTCGAATCTTTCCCGTGGAACGGGTTTGCTGATAGGGGGAAGTGTCATGACCGCGGCGGGCATGACCGGGTCGCTCGCAACCCTCGCACCGACGCTGGCGGCCTACAACCTGGTTCATGCTGTGATGAGTGAGGCGATACAGGCGTGGATTCGGTTGCAGAGCAACTCCAATCCCGTCAATGCCCAGGCTGCGGCCATGATCACAGCTTCATCGGTGGTCAACACAATGGTCGCCAACCAATTGACCTCTCACGGCGCTCCCACTTCGGGGCAAGGGCCAGCGGCTGCAGGTCAGGGTTGGCAGCCTCTGACGGACCTGACCCGCGGCGCTATCAACGCCGCCGCCTCGACTGCCGGTGGATTTCTTTCTCATGTCTGGCGGCACTGCTCGAGTACGCCTGATGCGCGCCAGGGTTTGCGCTTGTCCCTAGAGGCCGCACTACCGCAACGCCAGGATCTCGTTCAACAACTTTTTGGCAGTTATGCGCTAGAAGCCAGCGCGGGTACCAATACTTATCTTATGGACGACATGCTCGCCCTATTCATCCAGTCCACAGGCTTGAGTGAGATACAGATTATTGCGGTGCGTGATGCCTTGGCTGCGGTTGTTGGAGGAGCGCAGTACCCGCTTATTATGGGTGCGATGTCGCATCGCGAACTTCCTCCACCGGCGTCCGACCCGGAGGCCGGTCGCGGTTCACTTTAGCGCTTCGATATTTGCTTAGCTGTGCGGGGAAGTTTGAAGGTGCTTTTGATCAGGAGCCTCTCTATTTTAAAACCGGCGCACGTACCGCCACAGTTGATCCCCGTGCTGAATCCTGGAGAGGAGTCATTCTTCATTATCCAATCGATCAAGAAGCTCGTTGAAAGCGTCAAGAATGGAGTCGCGCTGTTCGATGTTAGAAAAGCAGTCCTCTGGCAAGAGCTTGGTTAGCTCCTTCAGGTGACGGGCGTATTGGTGGCGAGGCTGATCTCCGGGTAGATCGCGTCGTGTGCGCTCGTCCAGCCAGTCAGCATAAATCCAGGGTTGCTGAATCGTGTCGAGCAAGGCGCGCATGATTGACTCATTGTCCAGTGCTTCCCGGTTCATTTGCTCAGCGACGCGCCCGCAGTGATCTTCGATGGTGAAGAAGTGCAGGATACGCTTCAGGTCAGTAATGACGGCCGCCAAATGCGTGCCGCTGATGGTCTCCTGCGCGGACAATTCGAACGCCAGTGCGCGGATCAACGCACGCAGTTTGCCATGCCGATTTGGTAGTCTGCGAAATTCATCGAACCATTGAGTCAGGCGTGTATCACGATCGGCAGCTCGCTGGTACAACTGTTTGAGCGCGGCGAGGTTGACTGCGCCCTGCAGACCGAACTCCAACGTGCAGAATAATTGCAATGCCCATTGCTCATCCTCCATCACCTGATCGAGGGCGGATTCGAGACGGCGGTGTCGGGCGCTGTCCTTGCGCTTTTCGTCGGCTGCCAGCGCAGCCAGCAACAGAGCGATTTCACCGGCACCGAAGCCGCCTCTGCGCATACTGTCAGCCAGGTCTTCTTCGTTGTCGAGCGAGGGTATACGTGTTAGCAAATCCTCCAATCGTGCATCGTGTTGATCCTTCATCTGTTGCACCAACTGTTGCAGCATGGACTGAGCACGCGGCCGCTGGATCCTGCTGCCATGGCGTGATTCGGGGCGGTGTCGATGTAGGGCGAAGCCACCATCCTCCAATACTTCGGCAAGGCTGGTAGGTTCGAGCACTGCTGTCGGTGGCACACTGCCCGGTTTTAAGGCTGCCTGTGCCTGATCCAGCGCTGAGCGAGCAGGAAACACTTGTCGAGCACCTTCCTTGGCCGATGTCGATTGCAGGCTGGGGAGCGCGGTGGCCGGGATTGACGAGGTGTCGATTCTGTTGAGCATTGCAACTCCTATCGGGCGCGTGACAGACGCTCAAGGATGAGGTGGTGATGAGCATCGAGATCGAAGCGTATGAGGATCAGACGGGATTCGAGCCGAGCCTGTCCTTCGCTGAGCGTGGCGTCGGTACAAATGCTTACGCGAGGTAGGGTGCTCAGCTGTTTACGTACGACATCTTCAACTTCGGAGGCAATATAAAGTGTGGCAAGCTCTTCGCCAGCCATTTTTTCGAGACTCTGTTTTACGCGCCGCATCACATCATCGACGACGTTACGTTCATCGATCCAGGAGGCGAGTGTTTGGGTTAGCAAGCTGCGTATTCGTTCATCCAGGTTGTTGGCTATTTGGCGTTCGAGTTCGTCTTCGGCAATAAGCCACTCGACGGCCTGGGCGATGGTTTCTGCACGTAGACTGTCGAGTTCTGCTTTGGCTTCGCTGAGTCCTGTCTGGCGCGCCTGTTCTCGGATTCGGCGCAGGTCGCTGCGTGTCATGGCCATTTTCTGCTCGAGCTCGGCAAGGATATGCGCTGACTTTTCATTGGCGTTCGCAATGATCCGTTGCGCGGTGTAGTAATGCGCCAGCTCGTCGGCAGAGATAACAGTTTCGAGAGGCGGCGGACCCGGCAGGCGGGTGATGGGAATGAAGGGCACGCTCATAGAAATCGTCCAAGCTTGATAAGCCATTCAGGGGCACTTGCAGCCTGTTTGAGCAGACTGTCTTGCACAGCGTTACCGCTGTGGGGTAGCAGTCCGAGCAGCCCATGTGAAACCGCGCAGTTACCGGCCTCTCGACTTAACCATTGAGTGCCCGTTTGAAGCGCAACTTCGCCAAGGCGCGAGTGATCTTCGATTGTCGGTCGTGCCTTCCAGCCAGGATGCAGGATGAAGAGTTGCTCGCAGGCGCGATCTCCCAGATGTATCGATAGCGCTTCGCGGTAATCGCGCAGCAACAGGTATTCGGGGCAATCGAGAGCAATCAGACCTAATGCGGTAGCCAATTCCGATAGCCTAGGTTCAAGTGCCATCAGTGCATTCTGACGAACGCTCAATGTTCCTGGTAACGGTTGTTTGGGAAAGCCACGGCGGGCTACGAGGGTCGCATCAATCGCGCGGCGGCATGAGGCATGGTCATCATAGATCGATTCCCACTCGGTAAGGCTCAAGTGTGCCCACCAACTGCGGTCGAGCCAGGCGCCTGGTTGCCAGGCTAATTGATGCAGGCGCTTGACTGCCCCCGACATGACCGAACTCATGCTTTGCTCAGACGTGGCAGTCGAGTACGTTGTCGCCAAGCAAACAGCGCGAGGCACAATAGTGAGACAGTGCCAAGCGAGGCGGCCAGTTCGACTCTATAGCGTGCCAGCCAACTGTTATATTCCTCGGCTCTTTGAGCTGGTGCAAATTGTGGCCGATAGCGGTACTCCGTGGATTCGAGCACTACGCTGATGTTTTCAGCTTTCAGGTTCGGTACTCCCTTTTGCACCAGTGCGCGAACATCCGTCTCGCGGCTGCTAAAGTTGTGATCTGGGCTGTATTTCAACAGTACTGAGGCCGATAGGACCGGACTATCGCGGCGCGATAGTGGCGCGCTTTCGGCGACGGATACCTGCGCGCGTATAACACCGTTCATATTGGTGAGCATCGCCTCAAGTTGCTGTTCCTTGAGGAACAGGATCTTCGCCTGCTCCTGGGTGGGTGACGTCACCAGTTGTCCGGAAGGAAACAGATCCTCCAGGGTGGTCGTGTTTTTGCGTGGCAAACCGTGCTGACGCAACACTTCTACTGCCTCGGAGAACTGATCCTTTTCGACCGTTATTGAAACTGAACCGCCCTTGATGGTCTGCTTTTTCGCCGAGATGTCACGCAGCATGAGCAGCGCAA
This sequence comes from Pseudomonas sp. IPO3774, assembly GCF_013386835.1. Lineage (NCBI taxonomy): Bacteria > Pseudomonadati > Pseudomonadota > Gammaproteobacteria > Pseudomonadales > Pseudomonadaceae > Pseudomonas > Pseudomonas sp. IPO3774. Next base: position 7,794 of record NZ_JACAQY010000043.1, on the reverse strand, counting down.
GCATCTCGTTAGCCTCCTGTTCAGGCAGATCGTTGTATAGGTCGATCTTGCATCCTGTAAGCAGCGTGACCGTGAAGACTGCCAGGGCACATCTAAAAAAACGAATCATTGCAGGCTGGTGAGTTTATTGATGCCCTGCGAAATGCCCCCCGCTGCCTTGGCGATGAGATCGACTTCAGCTATTGCGTTGAGCGCTCGTGTTTGAGCAGCCAAGGTATGAAGAGGGCTCTGTAGTATATCTGAAGTAGCACGCGTTTCTTTGATTCTGGAGTTGATGTCTGCGGCTTTCGTCTGGAACTGCTCGATAGCTTGCGTGTCAGGCAGCTTGTCAAGGCGACCGAATAGTGTACGGGTGAACGCCTCAACTTCAGCGGTCGAAACTGCAGGTGTTACGGGGTCGGTGTGGGTAGTGGCGAGAGAGGGTGAGATTGCGTCGATGGTCATGGTTTTTCTCATAATGGAAAGGGTGTCAAGAGTCAGGGCGTTTTTCACTGTTTAGCAATTGACGCAGCAGTTGCGCTTGCGCCGAAGTGTCGCCTTGTAGCAACTGGTGTGCAGCGGCGGTCTGACCGATGCCGATCAGCATGGTGGCTTCGACAATACGACGCGCATGGGTAGAGTCGATCAGATCACCGAGTGCTGCATGGATCGTGAACATTTCCTTGTGCATGCCGTGGTTGGCGGCGGCGAGCCCTGCACAGACGATTAGTTGGCGCGCCTGCGTATCAAGGCGTACGTTGGCTTTCATATCTTCTGGATGATCCCGGACATCATGTCTTTGACGGACTTCATGATCGCGCTCTCGAAATTTACGAAGTTGGTGTACTGCTGAACAGCGAACTGCACTTGCAGCATTTTCGCCGGGTCGTTGAGGTCTTCGGAGGACATTTTCGATTTCACGTCTTGACCAACGTGGTCGATCATTTGAGACAGCTGATTGATGATGCTGAGGATTTCCATATCGGGTTCTCAAGGTCTGATAAGGGTCGACTGTTCCACCGCATGCAAGCGCGCTTCGGTGGGATTGATAAGAAAGCGTTTACGGAACGTGTCGGTGAAATGCGCGTGATTGATGAAGCCGCATTCGAGGGCTATATCCAGAATCCGCATCTGCGTCGAAAGTAGCAGTGAGCGTGCGTGTTGCAGGCGGCGCTCCAGCAGCCAGCGTTTGGCTGATACGCCGAACTTTTCCTCAAACAGCACGTTGAACTTGCGCAGTGGCAGACCAAATTCATCAGCGAAGCGCGAGACCGACCAAGGCATCAGTTTGTTGGACTCGATGAACTCTATGAATGAGCGATCGCCTGACATAAGAAGGCGCAGTAGGGCTGAGAAATATACGTAATCAGTACCGAGGCAATATACGTAGGCGAAGCGCAGTAACATCGAGCGAGATCCGCGCGCCAGTAGCTCCATCACCCGCATCATGTCCTCGTCGGCACTGACGATGCGAAGTACTTGTGGGGAAAAATTGCGTATTGGTTTGTCACCGATCAGATCGATCAGCTCCGTGTAGATTTCCTGAAAGTCCGACTCATGAAAGTCAAAGTAAGGAAGGCCATTTTTCTGTGGGCATACGCTGTCCGAGGTAACAAGCAGGGAGTAATCGGGGAAAGGGTACTTTTCACCGTTAACCTTAAGCATGCCGCCTCGCTTGCCGACTAGGATTCTTACCGTTCGCATCATTCCCTGTACCTCTTAGGGGCTTTACCTGCTGAGGACATCATCACCACCTGAATCCTCTTTGGGGATCGGGTAATGACCTGAAGATGTGAGTGTTCCCAAATGCTGGATTTCATTCCGCCGCGAACTTTAGTTGCGGGTCTCGGAGTGGCTGAAAACAATTGGCGGATCCGAGCACTGATGAAAGAAGTGGAGAGTTCCCTATCAGGGGATGTGAAGAAATCGATACTGCGTAGGAAAAGAGCAAAGCGCCCGGGTTGGCTGCTGTCGATGATGAGCGCTCATTTCAAACGTGCAGCAGTTCGTTCACATCAACCCAGAGGAAACATAAAAATGACGAGCGTAATTGAATTCAAAAACTTGAGCCTGGATTACGCAAGTAGTGCCGTCGAGGGCGAGGACTCTAGCGTCGAAATGGATGTCAAGGCGCAAGCGCAAGGCTCTCTTGAGCCTCAAGGTAAAGCAGTCGATCCGCGTAATGTGCTTGCCGAGCAGTTGCTGGCCTCTGCGCAGTCGTTGCAGGGGCGGAGCCTGGGGCGGGAGGGCGAAGTCAATACTCTGGCCAGCGGCGCCCTGGCGTTGGGCAGTGACATTCTCAGCAGCGCCCCCTCTGGCGGCAGCGGCTCCAATAGTTACTTGCAGGGCTTGAAAAATCTGGGCGTACTGAACACCGGCATCGTGACGATGTCGGCGGTCATGATGTTGTTGCAGGAGCATGCCAACGCAACTTTCGAGTCAATGACCACTAAGACTGAAATTTCCCGCGAAGCGCAGGACATGGCCAATCGGGTCAAGGCGATTCTGGCCAAACTGACCAAGCCAGAGGACAAAGCCGAGCTGCCGCCGGAAGTCATTCAATACATGCGCGAGAACAACATTCTGGTCGAAGGCAAGTCTGTTGATGAGTTCCTTGAGGGGATTGTTGGTTCGGGGCTTCCGGGTGCGGATGCACAGTTGGCGCTGCTGGACGCAATGATCGCAAAGGTTGGTTCGGAGGGCTCAGAGAGTCGCCACTGGCAGAGCGTCGTGAAGTTCATGGATGACAACGGCATTCGTATGGGCGATGGCCAGAAAGCCTCAGACTGGATCTGGGCATTGCCAGAAGTAGGTCATCAATCAGGCCAGAAGGTTTCACTGGAGCACATGAAGGAGTTGCGTGACACCCTCGCCGCGGCGATGAAGCCTGAACTTGATCAGGGAGATCTCAAAACTGTCGAGATGGCTTTGGAAAGCGCTTCGGGTCGTGCCTCTGACTTCGTTCAACAAACTCAACTCAAGTTGCAGCAGTTGATGCAGAACTACAACACCGCCGTACAGATGACTAACAGTTTGCAGAGCATGCTGGCCGAATCGGTTAAGTCCATCGCCTCCTCGATCCGCTAAAAATCAGCGTCATGACCACTGACTTCATCGAGCGCCTAAAACTTTGGGCGATTTTCAATGGAGTCGGAGAGTTTACGAAAGCCGCGCGAGTTCCCGCTCTCTAAGCTAGGTGATGTGGAAGGAGAAATGAAGATGAACGAAAACTTTGATCCCGGGTACGCGGCGGCTGTCTTCAATCGGCAGCGCGCCTCATTCAAGGCAACCATGCAAGAGTTCCATGCACTACAGCGTGAAATCGATCTGCTAATTGGTAAGTCTGCTTCGGATCCAGAAGCGAGGCGCAAGGTAGCCAAAGTCAAAAATGACATACAGCGCTCTGGTGCACAGCGGGACATGTCGTTGCAACAGATCCTAAAGGCGGAAAACGCTTTCTCAGGACTTGAGGGTGATTTCGCGAAACGCTTTCCGGTTGGTGCGCCTGCCAATCGTGAGCAAGTCGGCGTGAATAAGGCAGCAATCAAGAAACATCGCATATTTGTTTAAGCCATAGGAAGAAAGTCAAATGACTACTGCAATTGAATTCAAGAGCGTGACCATGGACTACGCAACCTCTATCGCTGAAGGCGAGGCGGTTGAGTCTGAAGTAAGTGGGCAAGAGAAGGGGCGAGAGTCCGATAGAAAAGGCGTCGATCCGCGTATTGCTCAGGGCGAACAGCTGTTCGCCTCCATCGACGCAGCCCAGAAACGTGGCGTCGGTCAGGGTAGTGATATCAATACTTTGACCAATGAAGTCCTAAGCCTGGGTAACAACATTCTCGATAGCACACCGCGCGCTGGTAGTGGCTCCGACAGTTACCTGCACGGTTTGAAGAATCTCGGAGTGCTGAACACCGGTATTGTGACGATGGCGGCAGTCATGATGTTGCTACAAGAGCATGCCAATGCGACCTTTGAGTCGATGACCACCAAGACCGAAATTTCCCGTGAAGCACAGGATATGGCTAATCGGGTCAAGGCAATCCTAGCCAAGCTGACTAAGCCGGAAGAAACCGCAGCGTTGCCGCAGGAAGTGATCCAGTACCTTCGCGAAAACAACATCCTGGTTGAAGGCAAGACCATCGACGATTTTTTGATTGGTAAGGATGTGAGCAAGCTGGGTCAGGGCGATCTGAAGGCTGTTGAGATGTCTCTAGAAAGCGCCTCCGGCCGTGCCTCGGACTTCGTTCAGCAGAGCCAGCTCAAGCTGCAACAGTTGATGCAGAACTACAACACCGCAGTGCAGATGACAAATAGCTTGCAAAGCATGTTGGCTGAATCGGTCAAATCCATCGCTTCGTCGATCCGTTAAGACGAGTACCTGTTGATGCGACGCCGAAAAAGGGTGTCGCATTGCCAAGGCGACAGGAGAGCTGTATGTCAGCGCAAAAAATGCTCGTCGAGGATGTAGGTGATGACGAAATCCTGCGTGATTTTTTCTCTCGCGGTGGCTCGATTCGCATGCTCTCGGATGTGACCTCGCAAGATCTTGAAACGCTGCACAACTATGCAGGCCAGCTATTCGATGTTGGCGAGCTGGATGCTGCTCGAAACTATTTCTACCTGCTTGTTCAGGTTGATCACTGGTGTTTCGACTATTGGCTCGGACTGGGTATGTGTCAGCAACGTCTCGCGTCGCATCAGGAGGCAATTTTTTGTTTTAGTCGAGCGGGAATGATTGAGGTCCAAGACCCTCGTTCTTCGTACTTCGCGGGAATCAGTTACGACCTTACGGGTAATCGGGAGTACGCACGCAAGGCTTTCACCGCTGCGATCAGATGGTGTGCCGCGTGTCCTCAGTATCAAGAGCTTCGCCACAGTGCGGAGCAACTACTTGCCCAATGCGAGCGGGAAGAGTGAACATGACAGCTATTACAGGCATGCGTCCCTGGCAAGGCGGGATACCGGCAGTTTTATCGGTAATGCAGGATGGAGAAAAAGAAAAAGTTGCTGCTACGAAGCGTCAAGCACTTAGTCAGGAACTGTTGGCGCAGACGGAAGCAGCAAAGCCAAGCTGGTTACGCTTAAGCCAGGAGGCAAAGATTACGCGCCAAGAGGCAAATGAAGTGTTTGGTCGACTGTTCCGTAACGCAGACAAAGACGTTGTAGTACTGAACGGCGAGATTCGCCCTTCGGTAATGCCTCCGGCGCACGCGTTCGAGAAAATGTCGGTGGAGTTGATGATGGTCGCCGCCACACTCACCGCCGGCGAGTTGATGGGGCACATCACTGATGCTAAGGCCAAGGCTATCAGGATCCTTGGCGATCAGCAGGACAAACTGCGTACGGAAGAACTCAAGGAATTCCGTGAGCAGATCGACAACGCGCTGGAGCAGCAGAAGAAAGCTAAGAAGGCAGGTGTCTTCGGGGTGATCTTCGACTGGGTCGTGGCTGCCGTGCAGGTCGTGACAGGCGTCGCCAAAATGGTTGGCGGTGCATTGACCGGTAATGTGATGACAGCTGCTGGCGGGGCGATGGATTTGATGGCAGGCCTCGCGGGCGTGGTCAAGGCCACGATGAATACGATGGCACTGATCGACACAGCAAATGCTGACAAGTACCGCAAGATTGCCGATGTGGCTGCAAAGGTGCAATTGACCTTCGAAATCGCCGGTGCGGCGATCGACTTCCTTAGTGCCGCGCGCAACTTGATTACAACCAAGGTGATTCCTCAGGCGACTAAGGCAGTACTCAAGGAGGGTGCCGACCAGGCGCTCAGCCAAGCGATCAAGAAAGGCAGCAAGAGCGCGGCGACAGAAATCGCAGAGCAGGTGGGCAAGCAGGTTGCCGATCAGGTGTCAGACAACCTGATGCGTAGCTTGGGCAAGACTGCGTTGGAGGCATCTAAGTCAGCTGGAAAAGACGTAGCATCCAAGGTTGTACAGCAACTGGGCGTGAACCAGATGCTGGAGAAATTCAGCCGTGAAGCAATTGAGAGTTTGGTGACTGACGCCGTCAAGAAAGTCGCTAATAACGCCATCGACAAAGGCGTTGAAATGAGTGCCAAGCAATTGACAAAGGCTATCCATAAGGAAGTCGTCGAGCAAGTTGCACTGAGCACCATGAAGGCCTCGACCTATATAGGCATTAACGCCGCGCGAGAAGCGGTGGGCGGAGCGCAGAAGATCACCGCCGGCGTACTTGCGATGGAGCGCGCGCAATTGCAAAAGGAAATCGACCAACTGGTTCTGGATCAGCAGTGGCTGATGATGTTGGTGGATATGTTCGAGCGCGACAAGGAACAGCAGGTCGAAGAAATGAAGCGGCTCACTGAAGGGCAGACCGACGCTTTGGCGGGTGCCAGTGACGTGCTGCGCGATGCCGCGCAAACACGGGTGCGTGCTGCAACGTCAATGGCTGGGGTTGCTGTACATGCAGTCTGAAGTGGAATCGAAAATGAGGAATACATGATGTCGATCAATCTGGACAGTGCCGCACGTGTACACGGCCAATGGAGCAGTACCGAAGAGGCGAATCAGGTCAAAAGCAGTGGTGAGCAGATACGAGGGCAACTGCCTGTAAAGGCTAACGCCAATGGCCGAGTTGTCGAGGATCAGCTCAATCAGATCAAGGATATGGCCGCCTCGAATGAGCGGATCGCTTCGGTGCTTGATGACGGAGCGCTGGCGACACTCGAAAAACTGATGATCATGTTGCGCGAGATGCAGGCCAAGACCCGCGACATGTGGCGCGAATTTGCCGCTAATCAGCAACAGGCCGCGCATACCATGCGGATCACGGCATACGAGACGCGTATGACGTCGATCGAGGAAACCTACAACGCAGCTATGACACAAGGCTTCAGTCAGATTCTCTCCGGCATCGTCAGTTTGGGAGGTGCAGTCACCGGTAACCAGTTGATTTCAACGGGTACCACGAGCTTTGGAAAAATCTCCGAAGGTTTTGGCACTATGATTTCGGCTTCACAAACCCGGGAAGCACAAATCAATCAAGCGATTGCCGGATTCCAGGAGAGTAACTCCGATGAGATTCGCAAAATGCTCGACTCTGCTGTGCAAAAGGCTTCTGAAGCTTCACGGCAAATGCGTGAGTGGGTGAAGGAGCTGATGGATCTGCAAAATCGCATTCTGTCAGCAGTGCGAATCTGAGGAGGGTGGCATGAGTAACCTTGAACTGGATGCACTTACGACCTTCCTTCACGGGCGGGGTGAAAGCACTGAGGTCGAATATTTTGGCCAAAGTGAGTTCGTGATTGGTCGGCGCCTTCGCCGACGCGAATTCGAAGTCGTCTACCGGCAAGACGGTAACGAAGTGGTGATCGCTGACTTCATTACCCGCGAAGGGTGCGATGACGTTGACGCGGTATCAGCTTTTATTCGTCTGATCCATTGGATCGAGCGTGAGCTACCGGATTTGTATCGCGTCCGTGGGTTGTTCGTGCGTACCGAGGCGCAGCCACAGTTAAACCAGGTCCGTGAGCGCCTGTCACGGGTGCTTGAGCGGAAGGGCGCGCACTGGCAAATGATCGAAGGTGATGCCTGGCTGGTTTATCCGCTGCAGGCCGCACGCGACAACAGGCGTTGACGGACGCAACTCCAGAGTTTGGGATCTCCACGGCGAATGCCGTGGAATCCAGTTGGTCTCTTGACTCAGTATTGCCCCATAGACCTGTTCTTTTTTAATTTCTCAAGCCAGCCTTCGATGTCAATTGGGTCAGCTTTACCATGCAATGCTATCCGCAGCACCTAAAAACCTGCCTGACGACGTGTTGGCGGTCTCAGGTTCCAAGTG
>NZ_JACAQY010000042.1:0-1134 GCF_013386835.1 Pseudomonas sp. IPO3774 | reverse complement strand
GCGGTTTTGCAGGTCGTATTCGTAATGCAGCGGCCAATGACAGTCGTCGACGCTGAGGAGATTGCCGAGGCGGTCGTAGGTGTAATCGACAATGCTGCGGTCGGGCAGGGTTTTTCTTACGAGGCGACCGGCAGCATCGCGCGCATAACCGGTAACCAACTGACTGCCGTCATCGCCGTACTCGGTCTTTTCCAGCAGATGCCCGGCGAGGTCGTAGGCATAGGCGGTGCGGCGCCCATCAAACCCGGTTTCCTGCTGGATCAGGCCGTTGGCGTGATAGTCGAGCCGATAGGTTTCGCCGACCTCGTTTTCAATCTCGGTCAGTAACAGCCGAACATTGTCATAACGGTATTTAAGCTGCGTGCCGTCCGGATTAATCCGGCGGCTGATCAGGTGCAGACCATCGGCGTATTCGTAGCGGGTGACGCGGCCCAACTCGTCGCGCTCAGCAGTGATTTTTCCGTACGGGTTGTAGCTGAATTCGCGTGTGGCCCCGTCAGGCTGAATCACTTTCAGCAAACGACCTACGGCGTCCCACTGATACTGGGTCAGCGCACCATGCTCATCCTCGCAAGCCACCTGCCGCCCCAGCTCGTCATAGCGATAACGCCGCACACCGCCATTCGCCAGTTTTTCTTCAATGAGCTGGCCGCGTTCGTTCCAGATAAAGCGTTGGCTGCTGTTATCCGGATACCAAACACCCGTGAGCTTTCCGTGTTGGGTGTAGGTGTATTCGGTGTAATTGCCATCCGGATCAGTCTTGCGAGTGATATCGCCTTGATCGTTACGCTGGTATTTCCACACCGCGTCACCACGGCGCACAACCCGTACGAAACCGTTGTCATGCTCGTAGGACGTCGGCGTATCGTCCCCGGGAAACAGCGCAATCAACCGACCGGCTTCGTCGTACTGATAGGCCGTCACCGCTCCCAGCGGATTCTGCTCGACCGTCAGCCGGCCTTTTTCGTCGTAGGATTTGAAGTGCTGCGCGCCGTCCGGATCGATCCGCTGCACCAGCCGTGCGCGCTGGTCGTGTACGTAGACTTCCTGGCTGCCATCGGCGTTGTGCACGGTGACCGTGCCGTTGTCGTCCCACACATACCGCGTGTCCATCTGCGAAAAGCTGGCCCAGTG
>NZ_JACAQY010000041.1:0-25907 GCF_013386835.1 Pseudomonas sp. IPO3774 | reverse complement strand
GCTTACTTTTGCGCTTTTCAAAAGTGAGCCGCTGTAAGAGCGGAACCCATATCAGCAACAACCCAAATAACGGATATACACCCAAACCCAAACCCAAACCCAAACCCAAACCCAAACCCAAACCCACAAACCACCTTACGGCAGCAAAGCCAACTCAATCAGCTCATGCAGTTCTTCAACCTCAAGCGGCGCGGTAGAAAACAGATTACGAAACACGGTTGGCGCAACAATCAAATTGATCAGCCGATCCACGCTGGGAAGTGTCCCGGTGTCGTCGGTGTACCGATCCAGGATCGTCTCCAACTGCCCGGTGAGAATCCCCACGCAATACCCCGGCGCCTGACTGCATTGCACATCACGCATCATCTCGCGGCCAAGGTCCGAGCTCATCTCATCACGGTATTGCTCACCCCAGGCCCGCAGGTCTCCGCGCAGGCTGCCGGTATCAGCCGGCTCACTGTCCGGGCGCAGACGGGCCATCGCAACATCGGCCAGCAGCGCCGCCAAGTCACCCCAGCGCCGGTAGATGGTCGAAGGCGTCACTCCGGCGCGCGTGGCTATCTGCGGCACGGTCACGCTGGAACGGTCCTGCTCTTCGAGCAATTCACGCACCGCCGAATGCACTGATTCCTGGACCCGGGCACTACGGCCCCCCGGGCGGAGCCCTTCTTTTATCGCCATGCGTAAAACCTTAACACAAAGAATTTGCTTTAAGCGCCATCCAGTAGCACACTCCGCAAAAGCAAAATATTAGCTTTAGCGGAGCGTGCCCATGTCCAGCGTTACTTCTCATCGTTCCAGCCTGGTGTTTCTGGCGATCACCTTGCTGACGTTTCTCGCCGCCTCCAGCGCGCCGACCCCGTTGTACCACCTCTATCAAGAGGGCCTGCACTTTTCGGCGGCGATGTTGACCCTGGTATTTGGCATTTACGCCTTGAGCCTGCTGGCTGCATTGCTGACCGTGGGGTCGCTGTCGGACCACCTGGGGCGCAAGCCGGTAATTTTTGCCGCGCTGCTCCTCGATATGCTGGCGATGCTGCTGTTTATCAATGCCGACAGCGTCGGCTGGCTGATTGCCGCCCGCACGGTACAAGGCTTTGCCACCGGCATGGCCACCGCCGTACTGGGCGCCGCATTGCTCGACACCGACCGCCAGCAAGGCCCGCTGATCAACAGCGTAGCGCCTTTGCTGGGCATGGCCTGCGGGGCCATGGGCTGCAGCCTGCTGGTGGAGTTCGCGCCGATGCCGACCACGTTGATTTACTGGACCCTGCTCGGGTTGATGATCCTGCAGGCATTGTACGTCTGGCGCCTGCCGGAGACAGTCAGCCGGATTCCGGGGGGCCTGGCCTCGCTATGGCCCACCTTGCATGTACCGCCCCAGGCCCGACGCGCCTTGTGGATCTCGTTGCCGGTAGACGTAGCCGTATGGGCCATGGGCGGTTTTTATCTGTCCCTGGCGCCCTCGCTGGTGCGGGCGGCGACCGGGTCCACCTCGAATCTGATCGGCGGCGGGCTGGTGGCGGTGTTGACGCTGAGCGGTGCGGTGATGATTTTCAGCCTGCGCAACCGCCCGGCGGACAAAGTCCTGCGGTTGGGCGCCGTGCTGCTGGCGGTGGGTGTTGCGCTGATCCTCACGGCCGTCCACAGCGCCAGCCTGCCGCTGTTCTTCATTGCCACGCTGATCGCCGGCGGTGGTTTTGGCTCGGGATTCCTCGGTGCGCTGCGCAGCGTCTTGCCGTTGGCCTTGCCCCATGAGCGGGCGGGCTTGATGTCGGCGTTCTATGTGCTGAGTTACCTGGCGTTCTGTGTGCCGTCGCTGTTGGCGGGCAACTTGACGCGCACCTTCGGTTTGATCGCCACCACCGACGGTTATGGCGTGGTGCTGATCGTATTGGCACTCGGCGCGTTGGTGGCGTTGCTAATGCAGGATTTGGCGAAGAGCAGGGCGACGGCGGGTAATTGATTCGGTAATAATTCGTCACTCTTACGCCTTGGGATTCACCCATGAAGATCATCCGCAGCAAAGAATTCACCGGCACCCGCGCCTGGGAGGCGCTGGACATCGCCAATATGAACGGCATCACCACCCGTTTGCATTGGACCGACCAGCCGTATCGCTGGCACGTGAATGACGGCGAAGAGGTGTTCGTGGTGCTTGATGGCCAGGTGCAGATGCACTATCGCGAAAACGGCAGCGAACAGATGGCCTTGCTTCAGGTAGGCGACATCTTCTACGCCAGTGTCGGCACCGAGCATGTGGCCCATCCACAGGGCCCGGCACGGATTCTGGTGATTGAAACCGAAGGCAGCGTTTAATCACATATCTACGAAACAGATAACAGTTAGAGATATTACCCGTTATATAGATATTCGATTCGGTTCTACCATGGTCTCAACCTCATGCGAGGAAGAGGACTACACCATGACTTGCCCGAATACGCTTCACAGCAGCTTGAAACCCTTCAGTCACCTGACCCGTCCCCGGGAAGTGATTCGCCAGTTCACCCCCAACTGGTTTGCCGCCACCATGGGCACCGGGGTGCTGGCGTTGGCGCTGGCGCAATTGCCGGTCAACCTGGCGGGGCTGCACGCCGTGGCCGAAGGGCTGTGGCTGTTTACCATCGGCCTGTTTGTGCTGTTCAGCGTGCTGTATGCGGCGCGCTGGGTGATGTTTTTCCACGAGGCCCGGCGCATTTTCGGGCACTCCACGGTGTCGATGTTCTTCGGCACCATCCCCATGGGCCTGGCGACCATTATCAACGGCTTCCTGCTGTTTGGCGTGCCGCGCTGGGGGGATGGCGTGGTGCAACTGGCCGAGGTGCTGTGGTGGCTCGACGTCGCGATGGCCCTGGCCTGCGGGGTGCTGATCCCGTTCATGATGTTCACCCGTCAGGAACACAGTATCGACCAGATGACTGCCGTGTGGCTGTTGCCGGTGGTGGCCGCGGAAGTCGCCGCCGCCAGCGGTGGCCTGCTGGCGCCGCACCTGGCCGACGCCCATTCGCAACTGGTGATGCTGGTGACCAGCTACGTGCTGTGGGCGTTTTCCCTGCCGGTGGCGTTCAGCATCCTGACCATCCTGATGCTGCGCATGGCCCTGCATAAACTGCCACACGCCAATATGGCCGCGTCGAGCTGGCTGGCTCTAGGTCCCATCGGCACCGGTGCCCTGGGCATGCTGGTACTGGGCGGTGATGCACCTGCCATCTTTGCCGCCAACGGTCTGCCCGGCGTCGGTGAGATGGCCAACGGCATCGGCCTGGTCGCAGGCATCACCCTGTGGGGCTTCGGCTTGTGGTGGATGCTGATCGCGGTGCTGATCACCCTGCGTTACCTGCGGGCCGGTATCCCGTTCAACCTTGGCTGGTGGGGCTTCACCTTCCCGTTGGGCGTGTACTCGCTGGCCACGCTGAAACTGGCGAGCACCTTGCACCTGGGTTTTTTCAGCATCGTTGGTTGCGTGTTGGTGGCGGCGCTGGCGCTGATGTGGCTGATTGTCGCCAAGCGCACGGTGCAGGGCGCCTATAAAGGCGAGCTTTTTGTATCGCCGTGCATTGCAGGACTAGCGAATAAGTAAGCAGGATTAGGTAAAGTCGTGGCCTGGAAAAACCAATAACAGCCTTCAGGCCACGCAGGAACACGGACGATGAGCCACCCCTCGCAATTCACTTTGCTGCGCAAACGGCGTTTCCTGCCGTTCTTCATTACCCAGTCCCTTGGTGCGTTCAACGACAATATATTCAAGCAGTCGTTGATCCTGGCGATTCTCTACAAGCTGACCATCGAGGGCGACCGCTCGATCTGGGTCAATCTCTGCGCGTTGCTGTTTATCCTGCCGTTCTTCCTGTTCTCGGCCCTGGCCGGGCAATTTGGCGAGAAGTTCAACAAGGACGCGCTGATCCGGGTGATCAAGATCGGCGAAATCGTGATCATGTCCGTGGGCGCGGTGGGTTTCATGTTCAACCACCTGGAGCTGATGCTGCTGGCGCTGTTTGCCATGGGCACGCACTCGGCGCTGTTCGGGCCGGTGAAGTACTCGATCATGCCCCAGGCCCTGCACGAAGATGAGCTGGTGGGCGGCAATGGCCTGGTGGAAATGGGCACGTTCCTCGCGATCCTCGCGGGCACCATTGGCGCCGGGATCATGATGTCGTCCACCCATTACGCGCCGGTGGTCTCGACGGCCATCGTCGGCATTGCGGTGCTGGGCTACCTGGCCAGCCGCAGCATTCCGCGCGCGGCGGCGTCCAGCCCCGAGATGCGCCTGAACTGGAATATCTTCAGTCAGTCCTGGGCCACCTTGAAGCTCGGCCTGGGGCAGACACCGGCGGTGTCGCGCTCGATTGTCGGCAACTCGTGGTTCTGGTTTGTCGGCGCGATCTACCTGACGCAAATCCCGGCCTACGCCAAGGAATGGATGTACGGCGACGAGACTGTGGTAACGCTGATCCTCACGGTGTTCTCGGTGGGCATCGCACTGGGTTCGATGCTGTGCGAAAAGCTCTCCGGGCGCAAAGTCGAGATCGGCCTGGTGCCGTTCGGCTCGTTCGGTTTGACCGTGTTCGGCCTGCTGTTGTGGTGGCATTCCGGCGGCTTCCCGCAGAACGTCCAGGCCAACGACTGGATCGCCGTGCTGAGTTACGGCCAGGCGTGGTGGGTGTTGTTCGATATCCTCGGCCTTGGCGTATTCGGCGGCTTCTATATCGTGCCGCTGTACGCGTTGATTCAGTCGCGTACCGCCGAGAACGAGCGGGCGCGGGTGATCGCGGCCAACAACATTCTCAATGCGCTGTTCATGGTGGTCTCGGCGATCGTCTCGATCCTGCTGCTGAGCGTGGCCAAGCTGTCGATTCCCGAGTTGTTCCTGGTGGTGTCGCTGCTGAACATCGCGGTCAACACCTACATCTTCAAGATCGTGCCCGAGTTCACCATGCGTTTCATGATCTGGCTGCTCAGCCATTCCATGTACCGCGTCGAGCACAAGAACCTCGAGCTGATCCCGGACGAGGGCGCGGCGTTGCTGGTGTGCAATCACGTGTCGTTTGTCGATGCGCTGTTGATTGCCGGTTCGGTGCGTCGGCCGATTCGTTTTGTCATGTACTACAAGATCTACAACCTGCCGGTTTTGAATTTTATCTTCCGCACTGCCGGGGCGATTCCGATTGCCGGGCGGCATGAGGACATCCAGATCTACGAAAAGGCCTTCCAGCGGATTGCCCACTACCTTAAGGACGGCGAGCTGGTGTGCATCTTCCCGGAAGGAAAATTGACCTCCGATGGCGAGATGAACGAGTTCCGAAGCGGCGTGACGCGGATTCTTGGAGAGACGCCGGTGCCGGTGATTCCGATGGCGTTGCAGGGGTTGTGGGGGAGTTTTTTCAGTCGCGATCCGAACAAGGGCTTCTTCCACCGGATCTGGTCGCGAGTGACCCTGGTGGCCGGCGCGCCGGTGACGGTGGAGGCGGCGACGCCCGAGGCGTTGCATGGTCTGGTTGGCACGTTGAGGGGTGATCTCAAGTAGTCAAGTTCTGGTGCTCAGGACCTTCTGCGCTGAAGGGCCTGGGCAGGGACTGACTTTGATGTGGGACAACGCTTGCAGTTTGTAGTTTTGGGTAATAAATCACTCATCCTGCGGAACCATTTCTTTCTAATTGCCACGCAGTCATCGTAGTTGTCTAACGCTAAGGATGATTTTCGATGAACATGCAAGTGAGTACTAACCCTCCCGCTTTACAACCGCCTTTACATACTCTTTCTACAGCACCCTCCGATAAGTTACAGGATAAACAGGGCGAGCCTTCTGCGCCGATAAAAATCATCCCGAATATGCCATTCAATGAAGGTGGGGTCCAGATAGATTTAAGTGTTAGGGGTGGCGGGCGTGGTTTTTTCTCCCCGCCAAAAGACCAGGCGTTAACGATTAAGACGGGTGACAGCGCGGACAAAATTCATATTAAAAATTCGGCTGATGGAGGATTGACTGCCGAGATTAATGGCAAGACCTACGACATTCCTTTCGATACCAAGAGTAATGGTCAGCAGCATCTTGAGATCCAAAGCAACGGCGGAGACGACAATGTCACTATTGACGACGACGTAAAAGTGCCCGTCAGCGTCAAGCTGGGAGCCGGCAACGATCGATTCAACGCTGGAGGCGGCAGGACCAATGTCTACGGCGGTGTTGGTAATGACACCATTCAATTGGGCAGCGGTGTCGGGTATGCCGAGGGCAACGATGGGGATGACACGATCACCGGAGGCTCGGCATATAGCGTCATGTATGGGGGTAACGGCAACGACAAGTTGCGGGGAGCAGGTGGTGGCACTTACATGGACGGTGGCAGCGGCAATGATTCGCTGCGTGGGGGCGGTGGGAAGAACGTCATGAATGGCGGGAAGGGAAATGATGTTGTAGATGGTGGTGCTGGTCAGAATACAATTTATACCGGCAAGGGGCAGGATACGGTTAATTCAGTATCTGATAAGGATATTGTTTACGGCAAGAAAGACGACACTATAAAACGCACGGGGAACTCTAAGTTCGTTGAGGTGACGCCGTCTGACGTTGGTAAAAAAGCGTTTGAGGTTAAAGGGGATGGTGAGTTCAAGCAGCGCGTTGAAGATGATCTAGAGTTTTTTCGGGGTTCTCCAGTAGGGCAAAAAATGCTTGGGGCGTTAGACAAGACTCCCGCGCCGATAAAAATAGAGAAGGTGCCAGAGTCGGAGGGTATCTTTTATAAGTACGGACGTAAGGACTTACAACCACTCAATGAGCACCCACCTCAAGATTCGCAACACGGATTCATCACTAATAACACGCCAGGTATGCCGGCTGATGATGCAACAGTCTCCTACAACCCTTCGTTCATTATGGACAAGTACGAGCGTCCAGGCGTCTCAACCCTGTTCCATGAGTTCGCCCATGCGTACGACGGTGTCGACGGTAAGTTCTTGCCCGGAGAAACTGAAGTACCGCCAGAAACTAGCGATCCCCGCAGGCCAACTCGTGAGCCAAATTTGGAGCGGCAAGCCGTTGGGTTACCAACGGACGGTGAACCTTATGATTTTGATAATGACCCCTCAACGCCCCCTACCAGTACAAACCCGGAGCCGTATAACGAAAATGCACTTTACAAGGAATGGGGGAAAGAACTGCGTGAACGCTACTATGACGTCTGATGCATCACAGAGTAGTAAATAGCGTGCCGTACTCGGTGGACTATTAAGTCCACCTTGTTTTTATTGCCGGTGAGTGGCTCAGGCGCTGATCTTGAGCCCGATCAGCCCGCAGATAATCAACGCCACACTGGCCAGTCGAAACAGCGCCATGGACTCCCCGAACAGGATAATCCCGGCAATCACCGTGCCCACTGCACCGACACCGGTCCAGATGGCATAGGCGGTGCCCAGCGGCAGTTCCTTCATGGCCAGCCCCAACAGTCCGAGGCTGACGGCCATGGCGGCAATCGTCAGGGCCGTGGGCAGTGGCTTGCTGAAACCGTCGGTGTACTTCAGTCCGACGGCCCAGCCGACTTCAAACAGTCCGGCAAAAAACAGAATGATCCAGGACATGATGACCTCGCTTCTATAAGGCGGGGTCGTCCCCTGAATTAATCGCGCGATAGCGTCGCGAGGTCGTCCACGCGAAGCCCGTTAGAGTGCCGAATATTGATCAGGTGATCAAGTTTCGGACTTGCCCGCCAACAATTCGCGGTCTTCCTTTTCGCTCATTCGCCGGAAGTACGTAGCCAGGAGTGCCCCGGAAATATTGTGCCAGACGCTGAACAGCGCACTCGGCACCGCCGCCAGCGGCGAGAAATGTGCACTCGCCAGTGCGGCGCCCAAGCCGGAGTTCTGCATGCCCACTTCCAGCGACAGGGATTTGCGTTGTGCCAGCGGCAGCCCGAACACACGGCCGGTGAAATAGCCCAGCAGGAAGCCAAAGGTGTTATGCAGGATCACCACCGCCATGATCAACAGGCCCGACTCGGCAATCTTCGCCTGGCTGGCCGCCACCACGGCGGCGACGATCGCCACGATGCTGACCACCGACACCAGCGGCAACACCTCGACCGCATGCCGTACCCGGGCGCCCAGCAAGCGCTGCGCCACCACGCCCAACACGATCGGCAGCAGTACCACTTGCAGGATCGACCAGAACAACTCCATGAACGACACCGGCAACCAGGCCGAGGCCAGCAGCCAGATCAGCGCGGGCGTCAGCAGCGGAGCGAGGAGGGTGGTGACGGCGGCAATGGCCACCGACAGGGCCAGGTCGCCTCGGGCCAGCCAGGTCATGACGTTGGACGACGTGCCGCTCGGGCAGCAGCCGACGAGGATCACGCCGACGGCAATTTCCGGTGGCAGGTGAAAGACCTGGCACAGCAGCCAGGCCACGCCGGGCATGATCACGAAATGCGCGACCACACCCAATGCCACGCGCCACGGATGGCGCGCGACTTCAGCGAAATCTTCAAGTTTGAGGGTCAGCCCCATGCCGAACATTACCAGGCCCAACAGCGGCACGATGGCGCCTTTGAGGCCGAGAAACCAGGCGGGTTGCAGGAACGCAACCACGGCAAAAATCAGCACCCAGTAGGCGAAGGTATTGCCGACGAAACGGCTCAAGGCGGCGAGTGCACGCATGGGGTTGGTCCTTGTTATTCGATTTTGGAAGTGCGCATGCGATCAAATGTGGGAGCGGGCTTGCTCGCGAATGCGGTGTGTCAGCCAGGAAGATATCAACTGAAAGGACGCATTCGCGAGCAAGCCCGCTCCCACATTTTGATCTTCACAAGGCTTTAGATACCTTGTGGGGTTTCTTCGCCACCCAGTGCCTCAACCAACGCCGGCAGGAAGTCGCCAAACGTCAGCATCATCAGGGTAAAGCTGGCGTCCTGCTGGCCCAGTGCTTCGTCGCCGCCGTCCTGTTCCGCCTGATCCTGCAGCAGGTCTTCGAACTTCAGGCGCTTGACGGTCATTTTGTCGTCCAGCATGAAGGACAGCTTGTCCTGCCAGGCCAGGGACAATTGGGTCACGACTTTGCCGGTGGTCAGGTGCAGCTGGATCTCTTCGCCGGTCAGGTCCTGGCGTTTGCAGCGCACGATGCCGCCGTCTTCGTGGGTGTCGCGCAGTTCGCATTCGTCGAGGACGAAGAAGTCATCGGCCGGCTTCTGGGTGGTGACCCAGTCGGTCATGATGGCGGTTGGCGCGGTTTTCACGGTCAGCGGACGTACTGGCAGGGTGCCGATCACTTCACGCAGGGTGGACAGCAGGTCTTCGGCACGTTTCGGGCTGGCCGAGTTCACCAGGATCAGGCCCTGTTTCGGCGCGATGGCGGCGAAGGTCGACGAGCGACGGATAAACGCGCGCGGCAGGAAGGCCTGGATGATTTCATCCTTGATCTGGTCGCGTTCCTTTTTGTAGACCTTGCGCATTTGCTCGGCTTCGATCTCTTCGACCTTTTCCTTCACCGCATCACGCACCACGCTACCCGGCAGGATACGTTCTTCCTTGCGCGCAGCGATCAGCAGGAAATCACCGCTGACGTGTACCAGGGGCGCGTCTTCGCCTTTACCGAAAGGGGCGACGAAACCGTAAGTGGTCAACTCCTGGCTTGCACAAGGGCGCGCCAGTTTGGTGGCCAGTGCAGTTTCCAACGCCTCGGCATCAACAGGCAGATCTTGGGTCAGGCGATAGATAAGCAGGTTTTTGAACCACATGGGGTGAGTCTCTCCTTATATACAAAGGGGGGCATTATTCTCCTCATGGCGTCATAGGCCAACCCTCGCTAAGCCATTGGAAGGCCTGAAAAAAATTATTTAAGAAAGTGCTTGCCAGACTATGGGTCGCTCCGTAGAATGCGCGCCACACCGAAAGTGAAGGGTGATTAGCTCAGCTGGGAGAGCGTCTGCCTTACAAGCAGAATGTCGGCGGTTCGATCCCGTCATCACCCACCATTCGCTTTATGTGTTACGCGCAGCGGTAGTTCAGTCGGTTAGAATACCGGCCTGTCACGCCGGGGGTCGCGGGTTCGAGTCCCGTCCGCTGCGCCATATTCGGTCACCTGGAACGCTGAACGCCAGGTACCACAGGAAGCCCGCTCATTGAGCGGGCTTTTTGCCGTCTGGGGTTTGCTAAAACCGCCGGTCTAAAAAACGCCCCCGATCATGTGCAGCGATCGGGGGCGTTTTTGATTGGGTTTAGAAATCCCAGCGGGTACTGACCATTACGTTGCGAGGGTCGCCATAGTACGACGAGTTGTAGAAGCCGATGTTGGTGTAATACGACTTGTCGAACACGTTGTTGACGTTGACGGTCGCCGACACGCTGTCGGTGATCTGATAGCGGGCCATCAGGTCCACCAGCCAGTAGGGATCCTGGGCAAATTTTTCTTGAGCGCCGCCCTTGGCCCAGTTGCTCAGTACCTGCCAGCCTTGACCCTGCCAACGCGCGCCGCCGCCGAGGGTGAGTTTGTCGAGGCTGCCGGTCAGCTTGTAGCTGGTATAGACATTGACCTGATCTTCCGGCTCCCAGGTCGATACCTTCTTGCCGCTTTCATCACGGGCAATCTTGTGGGTGTAGCCTGCCTGCAACTGCCAGCCGGGTGTCAGCTCGCCAGAGATTTCCGCCTCATAACCCTTGGTTTTCGAAGTGATCGGCTTATAGGCGTAGTCGCGAGCGGGGTTGGTTGGATTGGCGTTGTACTCCGTATCTTCCTCGGGGCGGTTTTTTTCGTGAACCTCGAAGTAGGCGATGCTGGAATTCAGGCGCCCTTCGAAGAATTCACCTTTGAGCCCCACTTCGTAGTTCTTGCCTTCATCCGGCTCCAGCAATTTGTTGTTGCGATCACGGTTGAACGACTGCGGCAGGAAAATTTCCGTGTAACTGGCGTAGGCCGACACGTTGTCGTTCAGGTCGTATACCAGGCCTGCATAGGGCAAGACCTTGCCGCTTTTTTTCGTATCACTGGTGCCGGTGACCTGGAAGTCTGCAACGCGCGTGCCCAGCAGCAGCGAAAGATCGTCCGTGAGGCTGAAGCGAGCGGTCATGTAGCTGCCGGTCTGGCGGGTGATTTCATCGTTTTTGTTGGTGACTTCGCCCCAGTCCGGCTTCGGGATGTCGCCGTTCCAGTTGTAATAGTCGAAGTTATTGTTGGGCAGGCTGGCGTTGGTGTAGTCCTTGCCTTTCCAGTGGGAGCGGGAAACCGAGGTGCCGACCACCAACTGGTGTTCTCGGCCAAACAGGCCGAAGGGGCCAGAGGTGTAAAGGTCGGCGCTGTCGCTGACGGTTTCACCTGTGTATTTGCGCGCCAGCACTGAGGGCAAACCTGGGCTCACGAAACCCAGGGGGGCGTTGTAACCGTTGATTTGATGGTTGTACTGACCTTTGGCGACCCAGCCATTTTCGAAGCTGTGTTCAAGGGTGGCAAAGGCGGTGCGCGTGTACTGCTGCCAACTGCTCCACCGTGGCCCGTTGTTGAATGAGCGCTTGGAGCCAATGCGATTGCCGGATTCGTCATACAGCGAGGCACTGCCGGTCCAGCTTGAGCCTTTGGGGTCATTATCCTGATAGTCCGCGCCCACGGTCAGCAGGGTATCCGGCGACAGGTCCGCCTCCAGGATGCCGTAGTAGACGCTGGTTTTGCGTTGGTAATGGTCCATGAAGGAGTGTTTGTCTTGATGGGCCGCCACGGCTCGGCCGCGGATGTTGCCGGTTTCGGTCAAGGGACCGCTGACGTCAACTTCCGATCGGTAGTTGTCCCAGGAACCGGCGCCAAGGTCGATATGGCCCTTGAATTCCTGGGTAGGTTTCTTGCGGATCATGTTGATGGTGCCACCAGGGCCACCGGCGCCAGTGAGCAGGCCAGTGGCGCCCTTGAGGATTTCTACCCGGTCATAGATCACCATGTCGGTGAGGGTATGGCCGGACGAATACTGCGGGTCTTGCAGGATAGGAATACCGTCGTACTGGAAGTTGCGAATCGCGAAGCCGCGGGAGTAATAGCTGGTACGGTCGCTGTCATACGTTGCCACGGTGATGCCCGGGGTATGGCGCATCACGTCGTCGATGGAGTTGAGGCCAAAGTCATCCATGGCCTGGCGGGTGACCACCGAGATCGATTGCGGAGTTTCCCGTGGCGTCAGCACCAGCCGGGTTGCGGTGGCGATGGTGCCGGGGGTGTAAGAGCCGGAGCCTTCGGTAATGGTGCCGAGTTGGTTGGCGCTGATCTGCGTCGCCCCCAGCTCCACGGCGCCGGTGGGGGTAGGGTTGGCTTCCAGTGCGTAGACCTGATCACCTTTGACTGCCCGATAACCACTGCCACGCAGCAGCTTTTCAAACCCGGCCTCCACGCTATAAGTGCCTTTGAGTCCCGGGCCCGCGAGCCCCAGCAGGTTCTGGGACTGGAACACGATAGCCACGCCCGCTTGCTGGGCGAACTGGTTGAGTGTGGCGCCCAGCGGCCCGGCAGGTATGTCGTAGGCTTGGGCCGCAACGTTTACCGTGTCGGCCTGGGCCAGATGGGTATTGAGCAGCGTCGTCGCGAGCAGTGTGAGGGTCAGCGGCGCGCTGCTCAGCAGGCGTCTGCGAGGCTTGGAAGGGAAGGGCATGGTGAGGGCAGTCCTTTAGTCATCGGTATACCTTCCTTGACGGGCAACCCGAAAAAAAGCGGAAGCAATGCGAATAATTATTTTTTGCTCTCGGTATCCGGGCTGACAATTATCAGCCATGGGGTAAAGGTTTTCAGCGTAATCGGCAGGGTTTGAGCCAGCATCTGCAAGGTGCGGTCGGTGTCATCCAGGGGAAGTACGGCCGAGACCTTGAGACTGGCCAGTGCGGCGCGATCAAACTGCAAGCGGCCCGAACGGTGCCGGGCGATCTCATCCAGCACTTCCGGCAACGGTCGGTTATCCACCACCAGTTGATGGCGGCGCCAGGCCCCATTGATGCTCGCCGTATCGATGCTGCCGGAGAGGCGCACGGCATCTTTGCTGAGTCGCGCCTGTGAGCCGGCGTCCACTTCCAGCGTCTGCTGGCCATTCGCGCTTTGGGCGGCAACGCGGGATTCGAGCATGCTCAGCACCGTAACGTCATCCTCGCGCCTGACCACAAATCGCGTACCCAGGGCGCGCAGGGTGCCTTGGGCGGTCTGCACCACAAATGGCCGTTCGCCATCGTGGGCCACTTCCACCAGGATCTCGCCTTGCAGCAATTCGATGCGGCGCTGCCGGCTGTCGAAATGCAGATTCGCCGCACTGATGCCGTTCAGGGTCAGCGTCGAGCCGTCCGCCAGCCGCAGGGTTTTCCATTCGCCGGGACCGTTGTGCACATCGGCCATCCATTGTTGTGGATAAGGACTGTAGAGCAGCGCCATGGCGGGAAGGCCCAGGCTGCAGGCCAGTATCAACGCGCGGACGTAGTTTTTGCGCGCCTTCCCATGCCGGGGAAAGGCCGCACTCAAGGCCGCCCGGGCCGGTGCCTTTTGCCCGCGCAGGGCCTGCATCCGCGCAATCACACCTTCCATGCGCGCTGCTGATGCGGCGTGTTGCGGGCCTTGCTGCTTCCAGCGCTCGAACGCCTGGCGCTGGGCCTCGGTCAATTCACCTTCGTGCAGGCGAATCATCCATTCGGCGGCTTGTTCATCGATCTGTTGGCGGGAGGCGGGCATGTGCGGTTCAGATATCCACGCTGTGGCTGCAATGCAGCAGGGCCTGGATCAAATACTTGCGTACCGTACGCTCCGACAATTTCAGGTGGCGGGCGATTTGCTGCTGGGTCAGGTCTTCGAGGTAATACAGCACAAACGCCTGACGCACATTGTCGTGCATGCCTTCCAGCATGAAGGCAATGTGCTCGAGGGCTTCCAGGGTGGTGTGGATCTGTTCGGGCGACTGGAAACCTTCCAGGGTTTCCACCGTCAGCATCAATTCCTGAAGGTAGGCGTGCTCAATCTGCTTGCGCCGTGCCTGGTCGATGATCAGCCGCCTGGCGGTGGTACTTAAATAGGCGCGGGGTTCGCGGATGGCGGTCACCGACTCGCGGGCGTGCAGAATCCGCGCGAAGGTGTCCTGCGCCACGTCGGCGGCGTTATGGGTACAGCCCAGTTTTCGGCGCAACCAAGTGAACAGCCAGTCGTGATGCTCGCTGTACAGCTCGGTAATCTCCCGTTGGAACGGCGGTTCACCCACAGACATAAGGCCCGGCCCAGGTGTTATTGAGAATAATTGTTAATTGTGGGGCCAAGGCTTGGGCAAACGCAATAGACTCGCGTTTGCACCCAAAGCGCCGGTTTTGCGGGGTGCGCGGGGTCGAAGACAAAATATTTTAAATAAATTGCATTTAAATCATGACATTACGGAAAAATGCTATAGAATGCGCCCCACACCGAAAGTGAAGGGTGATTAGCTCAGCTGGGAGAGCGTCTGCCTTACAAGCAGAATGTCGGCGGTTCGATCCCGTCATCACCCACCATTCGCTTTATGTGTTACGCGCAGCGGTAGTTCAGTCGGTTAGAATACCGGCCTGTCACGCCGGGGGTCGCGGGTTCGAGTCCCGTCCGCTGCGCCATATTCGGTCACCTGGAACGCTGAACGCCAGGTACCACAGGAAGCCCGCTCATTGAGCGGGCTTTTTTGTGCCTGGGATTCAGCTCAACGACTGAATGCCCGGTTCGGTTTGCACGGGTGCAATGCTGTTTCGCCCCATGAAGGCCAGGACCACCAACGCCGTCAGCACGGTGAATCCCGCGAGCAGTTGCAGCAAGGTGTTGAACCCCGCGATGTAGGCGCTGCGCAGTGCTTCCAGCGGAAGGGCGGCCGAGGCCAGTTGCACGTTGCCCATGACCAGGCCTTGGGCAATCACTGACACGTCGGCCCCTGCGCGACCCTTCAGGTGATGTGCCACCAATGCGCCCAATACCGCCATCGTGATCGCCAACGCCACGCCTTCACTGGCCACGCGGGTGGTGTTGAAAATCCCCGCCGCCATTCCCGCGCGCTCCTTGGGCACCACGCTGATCGCCAAACCATCCATCAAACCCCACGGCAGCCCGGTGCCTATCCCGATGACCAGCATTGCGGCGATGGTCTGCGCAGGCTGGTTGGCCAGGCTTAATCCCCACAGGCCCACCGCCGCGATCAGCAAGCCAATGGCACACAACAGTCCTGCTGAGAGCCAGCGGGTCAGCGATGCGGCGATCATCGGCACCACCAGCATCGGTGCCGATAACGCGAGCATCATCAAACCCGCGTCCAGCGCGCTGGCGCCTTCCACACCGATAAACCGCAGGGGCAGCAACACGATCAGCACGATGTAGCAGTAACAGGTACCGATCGGCAGGAGCTGCACGCCAATAAAACGCGGGAAGCGAAACAGCCGCAGCTCCAGCATCGGTTGGCTGGAGCGGTTTTCGACGAGGATAAACACCAGCAAAAACACCGCCGCCGCGATCAGCAGGGCATCAACCAGCGGCGACGTCCAGCCGTGCTCCGGCGCGAGGATCACCGCCGTGGTCAGGGCCACCAGCATCGCGGAAAACGTCAGTACACCAGCGGTGTCCAGCCGCAGCGCTTGCGGGTCGCGGCTTTCACGCATTTTGGGCGCGGCAAACAGCAGCGAAATACCGGCCAATAATGCAGTGCCGAGAAAAATCGAGCGCCAGCCCCAGTGCTCGATCAGCACCCCCGACAGCAATGGCCCAAACGCCAGGCCTGCACCGAATGTGGTGCCCAGCAAGCTGAAGGCGCGGGTGCGGGCATGGCCGTCAACCTCCTGGGCCTGCGCCGCACAGCCACTGGCCAATGCCGTAGCCGCCGCGACGCCCTGCACGCCACGCAACACATCCAGCCAGAAAATCCCCGGTGCCACTGCCAGCAGCAAGGAGACCACGGTAAACAGCGCCATGCCCCACAAGAAAAGACGCTTTCTCCCATAGAGGTCGGCGAGGGTGCCGGCGGCCATTAACAGGCTGCCGAAACTCAGCATGAATGCGTTGGTGATCCACGCCAGCTGGCTGGGCTGGGCGGCAAATGCCTGGCCGATAAAGGGCGTGGCGACGGCGCCGCCGGTAAAGCTCATGGGCAATACCAAGGCGGCCAGGCAAATGGCCGCCAGGATGGAATATCGGCCATGGGCGGGCGCAGATTCGGTTGTAGTGGTCATAGGGGCATTCCCGCGAGTTTGAAGATTAAAAGACTCTAATCAGGATGCAATCGCGGATAAACGGGCTTACATTCCGTTCATAACGGACTGGATGGATGCAATGACGTGACCGATAACCTGAGCGGCGTGATCGCCTTCGTGAAAACGGCAGAGGCCCTGAGCTTCACCGGCGCGGCCCGGGCGATGGGGATTTCCGCTTCGGCGGTGGGCAAGAATGTCGCCAAGCTTGAGGCGTCACTGAATGTGCGGCTGTTGCACCGCAGTACGCGCAAGGTCAGCCTCACCGCCGAAGGCCAATTGTTCTACGAGCGCAGTCGGAAAATTCTCGACGACCTGCAAGACGCCCGCGCCATGCTTTCCCATGCGATGCAGGCACCCCGGGGCAAACTGCGGGTCAGCCTGCCCACCATCGGTTATCGCTTTCTCTTTCCGCACATGAGGGCGTTCCGCAAAGCCTACCCCGAGATCGAGCTGGAGCTGGATTTCAACGACCATCTGGTGGACGTGATCGAGGAGGGCTTCGACGTGGTCATCCGCAGCGGTGGCCTGGCGGATTCGACCCTGATGGCCCGCAAGCTGGGGCCGTTCAGGTTTGTGCTGTGTGCATCGCCCGAGTACCTGCGGGCCAACGGTCGGCCAGAGTCCCTAAGCGATTTGGAGCATCACCCGTGCTTGCGTTACCGCTTCGCCACCACCGGCAAAATCATGGACTGGACCTTGTCCGCCAACCCGGCCATCACCCAATTGCGCCTGCCCACCGCGCTGACCCTGAACAACATGGAGGCCATGCTCCGGGCCGCGATGGACGGCCATGGGGTTGCCTACGTGCCAGACTTCCTGGCCCGCGAAGCACTCGCCCAAGGCCAGCTGGAAACCGTGCTCGACGGCCATTCCGATGACCAGGGGCAGTTCTGGGCGCTGTGGCCATCCAGCCGGCATCTCTCGCCGAAGATCCGCGTGTTTGTCGACTTCGCCGCCGCGCACCTGTTCACAAGCCTACCAACCGGTAGCCCACCTGCAACTCGGTGATGAAGTACTGCGGCTGGGCCGGGTCCGCCTCCAGCTTCTGCCGCAGGTGCGCCATGTGCACCCGCAGGTAGTGGGCGCGGTCCACGTAATCCAGGCCCCACACCTCGAGCAATAATTGCCGATGGGTGAGCACCCGGCTCTGCCCGCGAATCATCGCGCACAGCAGGCGGTATTCGATGGGCGTCAGGTGCACCGGCAGGCCTTGGCGCCACACTTCATGGGTCGCCAGGTCCACCTCGATATCGCCAAACGCCACCTTGCTGGTGGCCGCCACGGTGCCGGTCTGCCCATGACGGCGCAGTTGCGCACGGATGCGCGCGAGCAACTCGGGTACGCCGAAGGGTTTGGTCAGGTAGTCATCGGCGCCGGCATCCAGGGCGGCGACTTTTTCCTCTTCGCGATCCCGTGCCGACAACACCAGGATCGGCACCGCCAGCCATCCCCGCAGCTCGCTGATCAGCTGTTTACCGTCGCCGTCCGGCAGGCCGAGGTCGACGATCACCAGGTCCGGCTGACGGCTGGAAGCGTGGATCAACGCGCGTTTGACGCTGTCGGCCTCGAACACCTGGAAGCCCTCATCCTGCAGGGCGATGCCGACAAAACGGCGGATGTTGGCCTCGTCTTCAACAATCAGAATGCGTGCAGTGCTCATAGGGCGTCCATTGGGGGCGGAGTACCCGCCGGTAAAGTGATGACGAAATGCATGCCGCGCTCGCTGCCGGGTCTGGCTTCGATGCGCCCGCCGTGGGCTTCGACGATGCGCTTGGCCAGGGCCAGGCCCAGGCCGATTCCGGCGACCGAGGATTCCTGCTGGCCACGGGCAAACGGTTCGAACAGATTGGCCGGCGCGCTGCCCGGGCCGGTGTCGCTGACTTCCAGCAGGATGCTGTCGGAAACGGAACGGGCGGTGACGGTGATGACCGTGCCAGGCGGGGTGTATTTGGCGGCGTTGTCCAGCAGGTTGACCAGCACCCGTTCGATCAGCAGCGCGTCGACTTCCAACAGCGGCAACTGCGGGTCGAGGGTGGTGTGCAGCACATGCCGGGCCAGTGGTTCGCGTAATTGGCGCAGGGCGCTGCCGACAATTTCTTCCAGCAGATGCCATTGCCGGTTGAGTCGCACACCGCGCTCCTGCATGCGGGCCATGTCCAGCAGGTTTTCGATCAAGCGTTGCATCGAAGTCGCCTGCTCATGAATACCGTGCAGCAACGCGGTCAGCGGCCCCGGCGGCGCATGGGGCAGGGCGGTGTCGGCGGCGCCGATCAGGGTGGTCAAGGGGGTGCGCAGGTCGTGGGAAATCGCCGCGAGCAAGGTGTTGCGCATTTTCTCGCCTTCCATCTGCACCATCGTGCTTTGCGCCACTTCGACGAAGTGCACGCGCTCCAGGGCAATCGCCAATTGGCTCATGCAGGCTTCCAGCAGGCGGCGCTCTTCGGGCTCGTTGAGGCGTTCGCTTTGCGCCAGTTCCAGCACCAGCACACCGCGCACGCGCATCGGCGCCTTGAGCGGCAGGTAGCAGCCCTTGGCGGCGGACAAGGTGTCGGTGCCCTGGCCGGCGGACTGGCCGTGGTCGTAGGTCCATTGGGCGATGCTGTCGTCGATCGGCAGCCCGCCCGCGCCCACGCTGTGCACGCCGTCGGCGGCGTCCGGCAAGGCCAGGCCGACCCGCGCCTCGAACACGCCGCTGAAGGTGCGCAGCGCCACTTCGCTGATCTGCTCCACGGTCAACGCGGCCGACAGGTCCCGGGCCAGGCGCGCCAGTGAGGTTGCGCGACGTTCTCGAGCGGCGGCGGTGCGCGCTTCGTGGCGCAGGCGTGCGGTGAGCTGCCCGGTGATCAGGGCGATGCCGAGCATCAACGCGAAGGTGAAGAAATACTGGGTGTCGTTGACGGTAAACGAGTAGCGCGGCTGGACGAAAAAGAAGTCGAAACACAGCACCGCGAGCATCGCTGCCCACACGCCGGGGCCGCGTCCAAACCGCAGGGCCACCAGCACCACCGTGAGCAGGAACAGCATCACCACGTTGGCCAGGTCGAACACTTGCAGCAGCAGCGCGGCGATGGCGCTGGCGGTGAAACAGGCGAGTGTGGACCAGAGGTAGGCCAGGGTTCTGCCGGGCGCTGGCGTAGGTTTTTCAATGGCAGGAACAGTGCCCGGCAGTACGCCATGGGCGATCACGATCTGGTCGATCTGCGGATGGTGCCGGCTGATCCGGTCGCTCACCGACTGATGCCAGAACCGCCATGCCCGGCGCGGATGATGGCCGAGCACCAGGCGATTGGCGTTGTGTTCCCGGGCACAGGCGGCCAGTGCTTCGGCGACGTCCATGCCCGGCAATGTCGCGGTGTCGGCGCCGAATTCGCTGGCCAGGGCCAGGGTTTTCATTGCTGTGAGATAACGCTTGGCGCCGCGGCCCTGGGCTGCCGTGACGTGCACCACGATCCAGTCCGCCTCGAGCTTTTGCGCCAGGCGCGCGGCTTCTCGCACCAGGCGTTCATCACCGGCGTCACCGGCCACGCCTACCAGCAATCGCTCGCGGGCGGGCCACAGGGTCTTGATCGACTGTTCGCGACGGTACACGCGCATCTGCGTGTCGACCCGGTCGGCCGTGCGGCGCAGGGCCAGTTCCCGCAGGGCGAGCAGGTTGCCCTTGCGGAAAAAGTGCCGCGAGGCGCGCTCGGCCTGGGGCCCCAGGTACACCTTGCCGTCCTTCAAGCGTTGCAGCAGATCATCCGGCGGCAGGTCCACGACGACCACTTCGTGGGCATTGTCGAACACGTGGTCCGGTACGGTTTCCCGCACGCGAATACCGATGATCCCGCTCACCAGATCGTTAAGGCTTTCCAGGTGCTGGACGTTGAGGGTGGTCCACACATCGATGCCGGCGCTGAGCAGTTCTTCCACGTCTTGCCAGCGTTTCGGGTGGCGCGAGCCGGGCACGTTGCTGTGGGCCAGTTCATCCACCAGCAGCACGGCGGGATTGCGTTGCAGGGCGGCGTCGAGGTCGAATTCGGTGAGGGTGAAATCGTGATGCAGGCGTTGGGCGCGGGGCAGTTGTTCGAGGCCGTTGAGCAGGTTGGCGGTTTCCTGGCGGCCGTGGGTTTCCACCACACCGGCGAGTACGTCGCGGCCCAGGCTGACTTCCCGTTGCGCCGCGTCAAGCATGGCGCAGGTCTTGCCCACCCCGGCGTTGGAGCCGAAGTAGATACGCAGTTTGCCGCGCAAGGCGGCCTGTTCTTCCTGCTGGACCCGGGCGAGAAGGGCGTCGGGGTCGGGGCGTTCTTCGTTTAATGCGGGCATGTCATTCCTGGTCAATGCGGTTCAATGGTGGGAGCGGGCTTGCTCGCGAAAGCGGTGTGTCAGTGACAGTCGAGTTGGCTGACACTCCGTATTCGCGAGCAAGCCCGCTCCCACATTGGGTTTGCGGTGCTACACGAGACCCAGCCCGGTCAGCACCAGGTCAATCAGCTTGATCCCGGCAAACGGCACCAGCACCCCGCCCAGGCCATAGATCAGCAGGTTGCGATTGAGCAATGCCGCCGCGCCAATCGCCCGGTACGTCACGCCGCGCAGGGCCAACGGAATCAGCGCCACGATGATCAACGCGTTGAAAATCACCGCACTGAGGATCGCCGAGTTGGGACTGCTCAGGTGCATCACGTTCAACGCACCGAGTTGCGGATAGGTCGCGACAAACGCCGCCGGGATGATCGCGAAATACTTCGCCACGTCATTCGCCACGCTGAAGGTGGTGAGCGCACCACGGGTCATCAGCATCTGCTTGCCCACCTCGACCACTTCGATCAGCTTGGTCGGGTTGCTGTCGAGGTCGACCATGTTGCCGGCCTCTTTCGCTGCCTGGGTGCCGCTGTTCATCGCCACCGCCACGTCGGCCTGGGCCAGCGCCGGCGCGTCGTTGGTGCCGTCGCCGGTCATGGCCACAAGCTTGCCCTGGGCCTGGTAGTCGCGGATCAGTTGCAGTTTGTCTTCCGGGCGCGCCTCGGCGAGGAAGTCATCCACGCCGGCTTCCACCGCAATCGCGGCGGCGGTCAGGCGGTTGTCGCCGGTGATCATCACGGTCTTGATGCCCATGCGCCGCAGTTCGGCGAAGCGCTCCTTGATGCCGCCCTTGACCACGTCCTTGAGCTCCACCACGCCGAGTGCTTTTGCCCCGTCCGAGACCACCAGCGGAGTGCTGCCGCGTCGCGATACTTCGTCGACCTTGGCCTGCAATGCAGCCGGAAAGCTCCCGCCGAGTGCTTCGATATGACTGCGAATCGCATCCGCTGCACCCTTGCGAATACCGCGGCCTTCGGGCAGGTCGACGCCGCTCATGCGGGTCTGTGCGGTGAAGTGCACAAAGCTTGCGCCGAGGGCGTTGATGTCCCGCGCGCGGATGTCGAACTTCTGCTTGGCCAGCACCACGATGCTGCGGCCTTCCGGGGTTTCGTCGGCCAGGGACGCCAGTTGCGCCGCGTCGGCCAGTTCAGCTTCCTTGACCCCCGGTGCCGGCAGGAAACTGCTGGCCTGGCGATTGCCCAACGTGATGGTGCCGGTCTTGTCCAACAGCAACACGTCGATGTCACCCGCCGCCTCAACGGCGCGGCCGGAAGTGGCGATCACATTGGCCGACATCATGCGGCTCATGCCCGCCACGCCGATGGCCGAGAGCAGGCCGCCGATGGTGGTGGGGATCAGGCAGACCAGCAGCGCCACCAGTACCGTGGCGCTGATCACGCTACCGCTGCCACTCATGGCCACGGCGAAGATCGAGTACGGGCTCAGCGTGGCGATCACCAGCAGGAACAACAGGGTCAGGCCCACCAGCAAAATTGTCAGGGCGACTTCGTTGGGCGTTTTCTGACGCTTGGCGGATTCGACCATCGAGATCATGCGGTCGAGGAACGACTCGCCCGGGTTGACGCTGATGCGCACCACCAGCCAGTCCGAGAGCACCCGCGTGCCGCCGGTGACCGAGGAAAAGTCGCCGCCGGCCTCGCGAATCACCGGTGCCGATTCGCCGGTGATTGCGCTTTCGTCCACCGAGGCCACCCCTTCGATCACCACGCCGTCCAGCGGCACCAGGTCGCCGGCTTCGATCAACACCACCTGGTCTTTGCGCAACAGCGTGGCTTCGGTCGGCAGCCATGGGGCGCCGTGTTTGGGTTGTTGCAGCAACTTGGCCAGGGTCTGGCGCTTCATCCCGCGCAGGCTGGCGGCCTGGGCACGGCTGCGGCCTTCGGCCAGGGCCTCGGCAAAGTTGGCGAACAGCACGGTAAACCACAGCCACAAACAGATGCTGAGGATAAAGCCGCTGGGCGCTTCACCCTGGCCACCCAGGGACTGGAACCACAGCAGCGTGGTGAGGAGGCTGCCCAGGTACACGACGAACATCACCGGGTTTTTCCACTGCGCCTGGGGCAGCAGTTTCTTGAACGCACCCCCGCAGGCGGAGAGCACGATGGCGCGATCAAACAGAGGTAAACGAGCATTCTTGATCATGGGGGAATCTCTTACTCACTGGCCGCAATGGGGGGCTGGCGCAGAGGCAGGCGGGCGTCCAGCGCGAGGTTGAGTTGCAGCACATTGACCCGTGGTTCGCCGAGCAAACCGAGGGTGCGGGCAGCGGTGTTTTCGTTCACCAGTTGCAGCAGTTCGGCTTCGGGGATCTGTCGCAGGCGGGCGACCCGGGCCAGCTGGATGCGTGCGTTGGCCACGGAGATATGCGGGTCCAGGCCGGAGGCGGAAGCGGTGACCGCATCCACCGGCACCTGGGCGTCGGCGGCGAGGCCGTTGTCCTGGCGGTAGGCTTTAACCCGGGCCGCGACCTGGTCCACCAGTTTCTGGCTGGTAGGGCCCAGGTTGCTGGCGCCGCTGGAACCGGCGTTGTACGGCTGGGAGACACTTTTGCTCGGGTCTTGCGGGTCGGTACCGAGGGTCATGCTCGGGCGGCCGTGGAAGTAGCCGGGCCTGGTAAAGTCCTGGCCGATCAACGCCGAGCCGATCACCAATCCGTCGCGTTCAATCAGCGAGCCCTGGGCCTGGAACGGGAACAGCAACTGCGCGGCAAAGGTGGTGAAGACCGGGTAGGCGAGGCCGGTCAGCGCCATGAAAAACACTGCCGAAACCAGCACCGGGCGCAACAGCCCTTTGAATATCGATTGAGTCGTCATCAACGTGTCCTTAGTTGTACGTCTGGCCGGACAGCAACTGCAGTTGCTCCACCAGCGGGCCGAGCGCGAGCGCCGGCAGGAAAGTCAGGCCGCCCACCACCAGCACCACAAACACCACCAGCACCATGAACAGCGGGGTTGCGGTGGGGATGGTGCCGGCGCCGGCAGGCACGGTCTTTTTCATCGCCAGGGAACCGGCCACGGCGAGCATCGGCAGCATGGTGAAGAAGCGCCCGGCCAGCATCGCCAGGCCAATGGTGGTGTTGAAGAAAGGCGTGTTGGCGTTCAGCCCGGCGAACGCCGAACCGTTGTTGGCGGTGCCCGAGGTGTAGGCGTAGAGCACCTCGCTGAAACCGTGGGGGCCGAGGTTATTCAGGCTGGCCATGGTGTCGGGCCACAGGGCGGCGAGGGCGGTGAAACCGAGGATGCTGATGGGGTGCGCGAGCACCGAGAGCATCACCAGTTTTATCTCCCGAGCCTCGATCTTCTTGCCGAGGAATTCCGGGCTGCGGCCGATCATCATGCCCACCAGGAACACCGTCAGCAGCGCGTACTGGATCAGGTTGATAAAGCCCACGCCGTCGCCGCCGAACACGCAGTTGAGCATCATCTGCGCCAGGGGCACGAAGCCGCCCATGGGGGTCAATGAGTCATGCATCGCGTTGACCGAGCCGGTGGTGGCCGCGGTGGTGGTGGCGATAAACAGGCTGCTGTCGGCAATGCCGAAGCGCAGTTCCTTGCCTTCCATATTGCCGCCGCTTTGTTCGATGGACAGCGTCTGGTTGGCACCGGCCTGGGTCAGCAGCGGGTTGCCGTTTTGCTCGGCGCCGTACACCAGCGCGAGAAAGCCTAAGAACATCACCAGGAAGGTGCCGAAAAACACCCAGCCCTGACGGCGTTGGAGCAGCATGCTGCCGAAGGTGTAGGTCAGCGCCGACGGGATCAGCAACATGCTGAGGATGTGCAGGGCGTTGGTCAGCGGGGTCGGGTTTTCGAACGGGTGCGCGGCGTTCATGCTGAAGAAGCCGCCGCCGTTGGTGCCGATATGCTTGATCGATTCAAAGCTCGCCACGGCGCCGACAATCAGTTGTTGCTGCGCGCCTTCCAGGGTGGTGGCCAGGGCTTGGGAGGAAAAGGTCTGCGGCATGCCTTGCCACACATACACCAGGGCCATGCCCACGCACAGCGGCAGCATCACGCGGTACAGGGTGCGAGTGAAGTCGACCCAGAAGTTGCCGATATCCGCCGAGCTTGAGCGACTCAGGCCACGGATAAAACCGGCTGCGGCGACCACGCCCGAGGTGGCGCCGACGAACATCAGGAAGGTGATTACTGCCATCTGGCTGAAGTTCGACAGGCTGGTTTCGCCCGAGTACGCCTGCCAGTTGGTGTTGGTGATAAAGGAAGCGGCGGTATTGAACGCCAGGTCCGGGGTTTGTGCGGCCAGCCCGAGTGGGTTGATCGGCATGACGGCCTGTAACCGCAGGATGAGATAGCCGAGCAGCATCATCGCGGCGTTCGACAGCAACAGGGCCGAACCGTAGCGGGCCCAGCTCATGGTTTCCAGCGGGTCGATGCCCAGCAGGCGATAGGTATAACGTTCCGGCAGGGCGTGGCGGGTTCCGGTAAACACCCGGGTCAGCCACTTGCCCATCAGCACGGCGAGCCCGGTCATCAACCCCAGGACCAGCGCAAATTCCAGCAAAGTGCTTAGCATGTCGAGGCTCCGTTCAAATCTTGCCCATGGCGACAATGGCCATGGTTGTCGCGGCGAAAAACACCAGGGAGAGGCCTACAAAAATCATGTCGTACATGGTGGGGCTCCCTAGAACTTTTCGGCGCGAATGAGGGCGTAGCCCAGATAAGCGAACAGCCCGACGGCGCATAGGCCGCTGGCGATATAGATGAACTTGAGTGTGAGCACGGTGGAACTCCCCTGATTAATAAGCCGCGATTGCGGACGCGGGGAGGTTAAGAGGTTGGGTATCAAGTTCGGGCACTGATTGCGGGTTTGGGCATTAAGACGGTGTATAGAGGAGGGTGGGGTGGGCGAACGGAAAAAAGGGATAACCCGGGGGCGGGGTATCCCTTGAAGCACTGGGGTTTTGCTGCTTTTGATGATCAGCTTATTTGGCTTTCTTTTTCTTTGATTCGCGGGTGGCGAGTTGTTCGAAGCAAAACGCGGCGGCGCCGAACAGGGCGATCATTGAGAGGACGATCATGCCTAACGTTGAACTTTCCACGATGACTTCCTGCGGGGGTTATTGGGGTGGAGGTCACAGTAGTGGAGGGGGGATTAGTTGCTCAATAGAGACGACGTAAACGTTATGGCTGGGGTTGAATCTATACGGAATCTTTACGTGGCTGTTGTGTGTATATCCGTTTTTTAGGTAACGGCTACTTATGGTTTCGCTCTTACAGCGACTCACTTTGGAAAAGCCCCAAAGTAAGCAAAGGGCTCTGCCCCGCCTGTCGGCGCCTCGCTAGGGCTCGGCGTTCCCTCACTCCGGCATTGCTCCGCGGGCCGCCGCGACGGGCCAT